>DATFYX010000050.1 GCA_035314825.1 Candidatus Eremiobacteraceae bacterium | reverse complement strand
AACCAAAGAGTCATTCACTCCGTTAATGAAGAAACGGCGCCTCCAAAGAACGAGAAGCACGTTCAAAGAACGCGCTACCATCAGATAGGGGTATTTCCATGCGTCATCTGACCAGCATTTTTGGCTCAGCGATCGCCGCAGCCGTCCTCTTGTGCATCGCGCTGCCCGCTACTGCCGCGACGACGGCGAAGCCTTCGATCGCTGTGGTCAATTTCAGCTCGGACGGTCTGGATTGGTGGTGGACCGCGGGCGTCGATCCCGGCGCGGCGTATGCCGATCTGCTGACCGACCAGCTGGTCAATCTGGACACCGTCACGGTCGTCGACCGCTCGCACATCGACTCGATCATGCAGGAGAAGAACCTCACGATCAGCGGCGACGTCTCGCCGGCGACCAGCATGCAGCTCGGCCGCCTGATCGGAGCGAAATACCTCATCGTCGGGCGCATCATCCAGCTTGCGCACACCGCCACCAACAGCGGCAACCTGGGAGGCTTCATCAACCCTGTTCTGAGCGGCGCCAACGTCACGGCGCAGAAGGTGCATCTCCAGGTGTCGGCTCGCATCATCGAGGTGAGCACCGGGCGCATCGTCGCGACGCTTCCCGAGGATCAGACAAAGTCGACCACGTCGTTCTCGGTCGCCGCATTCGCGCCCAATGTCGGCGGCAGCTATACGAGCGCCCAGTTCACGAACTCGCTCATGGGGCAGCTCATCAACGAATCGGCCAAGGACATGGCCTCCAAGGTCGACCCGACCAAGCTCGCGGCCGGCGGCGGCTCGGGCGCCTCGATCAACGGCCACGTGCTGACCATCGACGGCTCGGACGTCGTCATCAACAAAGGCTCGGCCGACGGCGTGAGCGAGGGCATGTATTTCACCGCGTACGCGACCAAGAGCGTGAAGGATCCCGACACGGGCCAGATGACCACGGTGCGGATACAGAAGGGCACGATCCAGATCACGTCGGTCGACACGCACTCGGCCCAAGGCAAGGTCACCCAGGGGACGGTGACGGCAGGCGAGGCGGTCTCCGCCGAGTAGACCCTACTCGGGCCGGCGCGGCACGACCAGCCGCGCGATCTCGCTGAGCACGACCTCGTCGTGCTGGTTGCGGGTCGTCAGCTTCACGCTGACGATCCCGCGCGGCTGGCGCTGCGACGGCTTGACGTCGACGATCTCCATGGTCACGCGCAGCGTGTCGCCGGGGCGCACCGGCCGCGGCCAACGCAGCTCGTCGATGCCGATGCCGATGATGCCGGTCGCCTGCATGACGTTGCTCTGCACGACCAGCCGCATCGTCAGCGCGGCTGTGAACCACCCGCTTGCGCTCATCCCCTTGAAAACGCTCGCATCGGCGGCAGCATCGTCGAGATGGAAGGGCTGGGGATCGTAACGCCGCGCGAAATCGACGATCTCGTCGAGGTGCACCACTGCCGAAGCGGTCTCATGGGACTGGCCAACGGCGAAGTCGTCGAAGTAGCGGTCCGTCATAGGAGCGCCGCGTTCAAAGAACGCGGGTCGACATCCTACGAGCGGTCAGGCTGCTCGCTCGAGCGGGCGCGAGATAGCCGGTTTGTCGGAGATCAGCGGGAAGATGATCGCGACCAGCAGCATGATCGCCACCGGTAAGAGCGCGCCGGCGAACGAACCGGTCAGGTCCTTCACTGACGAAACGAACGCTGGGCCGACGAGCCCCGCGCAGCCCCACGCGGTTATGTTCAGCCCGTAGTTCGCGCCGAAATGCTTAGTGCCGAAGAAATCGGCGTTGAACGCCGGCATGACCCCGAAGCCGCCGCCGTAGCACAGCAGCACCACCGCGTAGACGGCGGCGACCGCCGCCAGACTGTGCAGCTCGCCGAGGAAGAAGAACGAGATCACCTGGATCCCGAAGATCGCCGCGTACGCGACGCGGCGGCCGATCCGGTCCGAGAGCCAGCCCCAGAACAGCCGCCCGAAGCCGTTGAAGAACGCCAGATACGCATAGGTCGCAACGACCGTCGGTGCAGCTAAACCAGTGAGCTCTTGCATGATGCCGGTCGCGTTGCTGATGACGATGATGCCGGCGGTGACGTTCAAGAACAGCATCACCCACAGCAGATAGAACTGCGGGCTGCCCAGCATCTCCGTGGTGGTGTAGGAGAGCTCGTCGTCGTTGGTCGGGAAGCCGTTCACAGCAAACGTGCGCGGCGGTTCGCGCAACGCGAAGGCGAAAATGCAGCCGACCGCGATGAATGCGATGCCCGACATCGTGAAGATGTTCATCAGGCCGGCGACGACGTCGGGCTTGAGCGCGTACTGCGCCGCGTTGAACGTGATCTGAGACGCCTCGGCGGCCGTGCGCGCGGCGACGAACGCCGCTGCGGCTTTGGCGGCCGTGGTGAAAGCCGGCAGGCTGCGGATGATGAGGCTGTAGATCGGCGCGCCGAGGCCGAAACCCATGATGATGAGGCCACCACCGAAGCCGCGACGCTCGGGGAACCACTTGATGACGCTGGTCACCGACGCGATGTATGCCATGCCGCACCCGAGCCCGCCGATGACGCCATAGGTCAGCCACAGCCACGGCGCGCCGAAACTGGCGGTCCCGTAGCCCGCCAAGATGTTCCCCAATCCCCACAGCGTGACGCCGATCAGCGCGACGCTTCGGGTCCCGCCGCGGTAGGCGAGAATGCCTCCGATCACGCCCCCAAGCCCCAAGAAGAAGTTGGCGAGCGCGAACGCCCACGTGGTCTGGGTCGTGGTCCAGTTGAAGCTTGCGAGCAGCGGCTGCGTGAACAGGCTATACGAGTAGACCGCTCCGGGGCCCAGCATGACCATGATCCCGGCGAACGCCACCCACCATCGAGTTCTCATACTCGGAAGTATCGGCGTGACGGCCGCCCGACTTGCGCGCGCGCTTTGTGTGAGCCGTCACAGCCTCCCGCGCGCGAACCTTCGGGACCCCGCGCCGATGATAGTGGAAGAGGGGTACGCTCGGACACATGAGATACGTATCGCACGCACCGAGAGAAGCGCCGTCGTCACAGGTATGGATGACGATCGGCCTCGTCGTTTGCGTGCTACTGTTCACCGGCGCGCTATTCGGCACCGTGCTCGCCAACGCGGCGATCACGTTGCGCTCGCAATCCACCATCAAACTCGTCGACGTGGCCGCGCGGCAAAGCGATCTCGTCCAGCGCATGACCAAGGACTTGCTCGAAACGCAATTGACGCAGCGGTCCAACCAAGCGCCGCTGCCGTCGACCCTCGGCGACCTGGCCGATTCGGCCGCGACCTTCGATGCGACGCTCAAAGCGCTGCAGAACGGCGGCACCACGACCGATCTTGCCGGCGAGCCCCTGGCTGTGGCTCCGCTGCGCGGCGAGGCGGAGACCGCCGCGCTTTCGCAAGCGCAAAGCGCCTGGACGCCCCTCAAGCAGAAGATCGCGGCGATCGCCGTCGGCCCGGTCACGCCGGCCGTCGTGGACGACGCCGCCGCGTACGCAAGCGCGAACGAGAAGCAGATGTCGAACATGATGAGCGACGTCGCGCTGTCGATCGAACGCAGCGCGACGCAGGGCGCCAAAGATCTGATCTTCACGCGCAACCTGTTGATCGGCCTCGCCGTGCTGTGCGTGGTCGCGATCGTCGTCATCTTGTTCACGCGCGTCACCGAGGGCCAGAATCAGATCCGGGTGTACGCAAGTTCGCTCGAGCTGCGCAACGATGAGCTCGCCGAGAGCTCGGCGGCGTTGGCGGCCGCGAAGCATGGCACGGACCTCATCATGGAGACGGTGCGGCAGGGCCTGCTGCTCATCGGTCCGGATTATCGCATCGAGGCGCAGTACTCGCGCGAACTCGAAGACATCTTCCATATGAAGGAGCTTGCGGGTTTCAACTTCTTGAACATACTCCAGCGCATCTTGACGGAGCGGATGTTCAACACCACGCGCGATTACCTCGCGCTGCTCTTCGATCCCAAAAAGAAAGAGCGCGCGGTGCTGCGCGTCAACCCGCTCGACGAGGTCGAGGTGAATTTCCCCAACCCCGAGGGCGGCTTCATCTCCAAGTATCTCGCGTTCTCGTTCCGGCGCATCGTCCAGGATCGTGAGATCACCCGCGTCTTCATCGCCGTGACCGACGTGACCGAGCGCGTGCAGCTCGAGCGCCAGCTGCGCGAGTCCGAACACAAGAAGGAGCGGCAGTTCGAGCTGCTGCTCGGCATCTTGCACGTCGAGCCGCGCATGCTCGACGAGTTCATCGCGGGCGCGCAGGCCCGTACGCGCGAGATGAACGACGCGCTGAAGGCACAGGATTTCGCGGCGGCTTCGCTCGGTCAGATGGAGCAGCTGCGCCAGCGCCTCGACGTCGTCTTCCGCTGCGTCCACAACATCAAAGGCAACGCGGCCTTGCTCAGCCTCGAATACTTCCAGAAGACGTGCGACGCGTTCGAGCAGAAGATCGTCGAACTGCGCAACCGGCCGGCGCTGGGCGGCGACGACTTCCTGTCGATCGTCATCGCCGAATCCGACCTGCGCGCCGATCTGGCTGAGCTCCAGGATCTGCGCGAGAAGCTCACCGGCATCCAGCGTGTCTACCCAGGCCCGGTCGCGGCTGCGCCGGCCTTCGGCAACGCCGTCGCGCCCGCCGCGGACGACGTCGTCGATGCCGTGCGCGCGCTGGCGCATTCCCTCGCGCTCAAACTCGGTAAGGACGTCCGCGTCCAGGCCGATGGCTTCGACACGCGCCCGCTCGAGCCGGAGCTGCGCCGGGCCGTCAGAGACGTGCTCGTGCAGTTGACGCGCAATTCGCTGGCACACGGCGTCGAGTCGCCATCCGTACGCGAAGCCGCAGGCAAGTTGAAAGTCGCGACGATCGAGATCCGGCCGCTGCCCGGCATGACGGCGGGTTCGTTCGGATTCGCCTACCGCGATGACGGCCGCGGGCTGGATCCGCTCACCATCCGTGAACGTGCGGTCGAACTGGGTCTGATCTCGAGCGACGAGGCCGTCAAGACCGATGAGAGCCAGGTCGCGCGTTTCATCTTCGCGCCCGGCTTCACCACCAGCAACGGCGCGACGACCGATGCCGGCCGCGGCATCGGCATGGACGTGGTCAAACATCTGGTGGTCGACGAGTGCGGTGGCGAGATCGGGGTGAGTTCCGACCCAGGCCGCTACTGCGAGTTCACCTTCGTCCTGCCACGTGCGCCGGCTCCGGTGCCGGTTCCGGTCGCGTGAGCGGTGGATGCGATGAAGCTGCTGATCGTCGACGATTCCAATGTCATCCGCCGGGCAATCGCTCGCCAGGTGGGAGAATCGACGTACGAGGTCCGCTCGGCCGGCAACGGCTCGGAGGCGCTCAAAGTCTTCGACGAGTTCACGCCGGAGATCGTCACCATGGACATCACGATGCCCGAACTGGACGGGCTGTCATGCGTCGAGGCGATCCTCGGCAGGAACCCTGATACCAAGATCCTGGTCATCTCCGCGCTCGCCGACAAGGCGACCGCGGTGGAGGCCATCAAACGGGGAGCACAAGGATTCTTACTCAAACCGTTCACAGCGGAGATGCTGCACACCGAGCTGGCCGAACTCCTCACGGAGTAGGCATGACCGAGGACGACCTCAAGGTGTTCGTCCACGGCGCCGCTCGATTCTTCAGCAAGATCTCGCCGACACCGGCGCAGGTCGGTACGCCGTTCGTGCGCGATGAGTCGGATCAGGTGATGTCCGATTTCTCAGCGGTCATCGGCATCTCCGGCAATCAGCGCGGCTGCGTCTATTACACCGCCCCGCGCGACATGGTGCAGGCGCTGGCCGATATCTTCGGCGAGCCCGATCTATCGGATGACATCTGCGCCGATTTCGTCGGCGAGATCGCCAACACGATCTCGGGCAACGCGCGCCAGGAGCTCGGCCCCGGCTTTTTGATCTCGGTCCCGGTCGTCATCCGCGGCCGCGCGCAAGACGTCCGTTTTCCAGATGACGCGCCGGCCTTCGTGATCCCGATCAACTGGACCGGGCATCGCTCGACGCTGATCATCTGCCTCAAAGAAGAACCGCAGCGGCGGAGCGCGCGCAGCCAATGACCGACAACGATCTCAAACTGTTCGTGGACATCGTGTCCAACTATTTCGCCACCGTGGTGGACGAGGAGCCGACGCTTGACGATCCGGTGATCGAGTTTTCGCCGCCGCGGCTGCTCGATTACAGCGGCTTCATCCGGATCTCGGGCAGCGACGACGGCTGCGTCTATCTGACGATGCCGCGCGACTTCGCGGTCGCGTTCCTGCGCCGTACCGGCGAGACCGCCAGCGACGACGCGCTGCTGAGCGATTTCGTCGGCGAGATGGCGAGCACGATCGCCAGCAACGCGCGCGAACGCTTCGGCAACCAGTTCAAGATCTCGGTGCCGCGCACGCTGGTGGGCGGCCAGCAGCCCCCGTTCTCGGTGCCCGGCACGCGCTTCGTCCTGCCCATCCGCTGGGAGGGCCACTGGGCGCACCTCGGCATCGGGGTGTTCTCCAATGTCGAAGCGATGAGGAGCACGCCATGAACGGAGGTAAAGACGTCTTCAAACGGCCGCGCGACTTCGACGATCGCGCGCTCGGCGTGAGCTTGCGCCCCTACGAGTGGGAGGTGCTGCTCGCCCTCGATGGCCGCACTCCGCTGGTGCAACTGCTCAGCCGCATGGGGTTGGAAGAGCTGGAAGCCGACGATGTCGCCGACGAGCTGGCCGGCAAAGGCCTGATGGACCAATGCGTCGTCACGTATGGCGAATTCATGCGCGAGCGCGACGCGGTGGTCAAGCCGGTCACGATGAACGCCGCGCCCACAGCAGCGCACCCGCACGCCGCTGCGGCGATGCCGCCTGCGGAACCCATTTCCACAGCGCAGACCAATGGCTCAACCTCGCCGGCGGCTGCGCCTGCGCCCTCCGGAACGCCGTTGATCTCAGCCACCATCAAACCGCCGCCGCCGCGACTCGCGTTTTCGGTGAAGCCGGCCGGATCGGGCAGCATGCCGCGTCTTGCCGTCGGCATCACCGGGTACAAATTGAAGCCGCTGCTCGACTTCATCATCGACCAGGCAGGCGGCAAGGCGCTGCCGAAGATCGCGGCACAACTCGCCGTCTATCGCGTCTTCCGGCGCGTGCCGCGTGAACTGGTGCTCGCCGACAACATCCATTCGCTCAAGATCGGCGACCCGACGATCGAAGTGCACAACAAGGAATTGTACGACGCGATCGTGCGGGCAATCGAAGCGACTTTCGGTGTCAAGTACGATTCGAACACAGCCGATAAAGCGGTCGGATAGCGCTCCTAAGTTCTCGATCGTCGTCCCCGCTCGCGATGAAGAGCGTTGGATCGGCGCGTGTCTTGAGGCCATCCGCCGCGCGGCCGCGCCGTATCCGGGCCTGGTGGAGACCATCGTGGTCCTCAACCGCTGCAGCGATCGGACGGCGGAGATCGCGCTTGCGCACGGCGCGCGGACGATCGAAGCCGCGGGCAAGAATCTCGCTGTGATACGGAATGCGGGCGCGCGAGCGGCGACCGGCGACATCCTCATCACCGTCGATGCCGACTCCGTCATGTCGCCGCGCACCCTAAGCGAAGCGGAGCGCCATCTGGCCAGCGGCAGGTACATCGGCGGAGGCACGATGATCCAGCCCGAACGCATGTCGTTGGGCATCGCTGCGACGGGCGTGATCATCGCCTATCTGATCCTGCGTTATCGGGTCTCGGCCGGGCTGTTCTGGCTCGAGCGCTCGACGTTCGAAGCGCTTGGCGGATTCGACGAATCGCTCGTATCGGTCGAGGACGTCGACCTGGCGATCCGGCTCAAAGCGTTCGGCCTCGCGCGCGGCAAGCGCTTTGGCACGCTTTGGAAAGCGCCCATCACCACATCATGCCGCAAATTCGATCATTTCGGCGACTGGTATCTGCTCAAGAATCTCAAATTGGCCCGCGACCTGCTCGGCGGCCGCGACGAGCGCGCCGCCAATCTGTTCTTCTACGACTTTCCCCGCTGACGTGCGCCGCGCGCATAAGCGCATCATAAGGCTGTCGTGCTACGATGGCGCGCATGAGACCATCACTGCAAGAACGGGACCGCGGCTCCATCCGACCCATCCACGGCGCAGACTTGGCGCATTGCCGCACCGTGTTCGAGAACACGACGAGTGAGGACCGCTATTGCCGGTTCTTCCAATTCAAGGACGACCTGGGCGACGAGGAGCTGCGCCGCTTCGTCGAATTCGGCGATGAGGTCATCGGCCTGCTTGCCTTTGAGGGCGCCGAGCCGGTCGGTATGGCGCACGCCTGGATCGACGAGTTCGGTGCCGCCGAACTGGGCATCATCGTGTCGCGCACCGCGCGAAGGCGCGGGGTCGGCCGCAACCTGATCCAGACGGTGATCGAGCAACTTGTCGAGCGCAATGCGCTCGAGCTATTCGCCTACGCCCTCGGTGAGAACGCCGCGTTTGACGCTTTGGCGCGGCGCATCGGCATGGCGCGCATGGACGTCGACGGCGGCGTGGTCACCTTTCGCTTGACGCTCTAGACTAGGAGCCCGGCGGTGGCGGTCCACCCGTGCGGAAGAACTGCGGCGGGCCGATCGGCGGCACGGCCAGACGCATGAGCGTCAGTCCGGCGTCAGGCGGTCCTTGATCGCCGGGCCGCGGACCGAACGACGGCCGGTTGTCTTGCGAGCCGCCGCCCATCTGGCCCCGTGCTTGATCCATGATCTGCTTCATCTGCGCATCGAACGCGGACTGTGCGTCGAGAACCGCCTTCGATTCTTTCGGCGACAGCGATGCGTCGAGTGTTTTCGCCGCCGCATTGACGTCTGGCGTTTGCGCGATCGCGAGCTGGCCGATGACTTGGCCGAGCCGGTCGCGGTTGGCAGGCGTGAGCGCGCCCAGTGCCGCGGTCCGCGCGGCGGCCCGCGCTTGATCCACCTGCGCGCGGACCTGCTGTCCCATGCCGCCAGGACCGGGCCCGCCCTGCGGTGGAGTGCCCTGCGGCGTCGTGTCGGCAAGCGCGCCAGCCGGCGCGATCATCAACGCGGCGACAAGCGCCGCAACTACGTGTTGTCTCATGCCGTGAATCGTAACAGGATGCCCTTAAACGGGCCTGGGACGAGCTTGCTTACGACTGGTGCTGCTGCATCATCGTGGGCAGCGTGAATCCCTCGTAGACGACCGCGGTGACCAAACCGCTCATCTGATCGTGATTGTCGACCATGTGCGAGACGATGTGGCAATGCAGCGGCCACACGCCCGGGTTGTTGGCGACGAAGTCGATATCAACCGTCCGGCCGGGGTCGACGGGGATGGTGTTCATGGGGCGCGGATCGGGCAGCGGGGCTCCGTCTTGCGCGATCCAGCGGAACCAATGGCCGTGCAGGTGCATCGGATGCGTCATGTGCGTGATGTTCGCGAAACGCACGCGGACCAGATCGCCTTGTTTGACGCGGATCGGATCGGTCGCCGGAAACGTCTTGCCGTTGAAGCACCAGTATTCGGTCATGTCCATGCGTTCCATCGCGTCGCCCATGCCCGGATTCGGATCGGCCTTCGGGTCCACTGCCATGGCCGGCATCAGCATCGAGTTGGCCAGCACGGCCTGTGCCTCGACGTTGCGCGCCGGTTCCCAATCCACCGACGTCACCGCGATCGGCACGTCGACGTCGTAGTGCGGCTCGCGCGAAGCATCCTGCGGCGCGACCACGATCATGCCGAACACGTTTTCTTGGTCTATGTCGTTATAGTGCGCGTGATACATGTACGTGCCCGCTTGCGGCGCGATCCAACGGTAGACGAACTGGTCGCCCGGTTTGATCGGCGCCTGGGAGAACATCGCTGCCCCGTCCATCGCAAACGGCACGGGCACGCCGTGCCAGTGGATGGTCGAATCCTGCGCGAGCCGATTGATCACGGTGATCTCGACGTCGTCGCCTTCGGTCATGCGCAGCACCGGGCCGGGCGAGATGCCGTTGACGCCGCGCGTCTGAACGCTGTGGCCCGGCAGCGGCTCGATCAACGTCGAGCCGAGCACGAGCGTGAACGTGCGCGTGCGACCAGTCCGTTTGATCGCGCCGGCCGGTTTGAGCACGGGCAACGCGCGCAGATCGGCGGTCGTCAAGCGACGCAGCTCGGGAGACGCCGCCGCGGCGGCTGCCGCAGGATGCGCGGGCATCGCGCCTGCCATCGCTGACGACGCGCGCGACGCAGCCAGCGCGAACGCCCCCGCGCCGGTAAGTCTAAGCACGTCTCGTCGCGAGATCATTTGACTCCTAACGTCTCGAGGAACGCGGTCAAATCGATGACGTCCTTGTCGCTGAGCTGCAGCGGCGGACTGACCGCATCGTGCTGATGGATGTGCCACGCGATGTGGCTGGGCGTGAAGTGTGCGCCCATATCGTCGATGGCGGGGCCGCTCCCGCTGATGCCTTGGCCCGTTGCCGCGTGGCAGCGCGCGCAGTCTTGCGCGAACAGGCGGCCGCCGCGTACGGGATCGCCGGTTTCGACGCCCGGATAGTATGCGAACCCGCCGGCGTCCTGCGGCGGCTGGTCCTGCGGATAGACGGGCGGCGGTTGGGCCATGGACATCTGCATGCCCTTCATGTTCATGCCGCTCATGTTCATCCCGGACATCGCGTTCGTTTGGGCGTGCGCTTTCGCGATCTCCGCGGCGACTGTCTGCCCCGGCGTGAGCGTCACGACGTAGGCGACGAGATTCGCGATGTCGCCGTCGCTCAACTTGAAATCCGGCATCGGCGGCATCGGGTGCTTGATGCGTTCGTACATCTCATTGGGCGACACCTGACTCGCGCTGCCGGCCAGCTTGGGGCCGATGCCGCCGCCTACGCCGGCGGCTCCGTGGCACGCGGCGCAGTTGTCCGCTTTGAAGAGATTCTCGCCGGCGACCGCGTCGCCGTGCGAGAGCGTGGTATCAAGCGGCGACAATGGCGCGCTCGGGCCGTTCGACGGTGCCATCGCGTTCATGGCGGGCATGTTGCTCATATTCGACATGTCCATGCCCGACATGTTCATGCCGGGCATCGAGCCCAGCACCGGCGAGGGCAAGATGTTGTGACGGGACCACGGACCTGCCCATTCCAAGCCGACGCCCATAGTCGTGCCGGTCGTCAACGCGCGTCCTTCGACCGTCAGCTTGAAATTCGGCGCGAACTGATGGATCAAGTCAAGCGTCAAACCGGCTACCGGCGATTCGCCGTTCTGTGAGTCCCAGCGCAGCACGCCCCAGTTGCCGTGCGTGAAATCGTATTGCGCCTCGGTGAAGAAGCCTTGGGTGTGGATGCCGGCGCCGTCGCCGTTCGGATTCGAATCCCAGCCGATCTGACCCAGTGCTTGGAATTGCAAACGCCGCAGGCCGGGCGGCGTGTATTGCAGGTAGACGGCCGACCGGTCGAAGCGGTCGATCGGGCCGGCCGTCGAGGGCGTGAAACCGTTGTAGATGATGCCGAGGCCATAGTTGAACGGGTTGTCGCTCATGCTCATCGCCGAAAAATCGAGGCTGTGGTTGGTGTTCGTGCCGCCCAACTGCGCGCAGCCGGGCTGGCAGATGAGCTGATTGCCGCCCAGCGCGGACAGACTGTACATGAGCGTTCCCTGCATCTGGGCCAGGGTGACGCCCCAATGGCTGTCGTCCTCGTTGAAGTCGTTGGAGCCGACCGTATAGCTCGTCGTGGCATACGGTGAGATCGTGATGCGATGCGCGGGCATGAATGGAAACGGCGTGTGGAACTTGCCGACCTGCAGATCGCCCGCGCCCCGGAAGAGCTGGTTGTAGGAGACCCACAGCTGGTCGGTGCCGCCGACGAATCCGCCGTCGACGATATGCTGCTCGAGGTAGTAGGTGAAGTTGGGGCCCACGAATCCGCCGGACAGCAGACCTAGGTTGTCGGTGAAGAGCTTGGGCGGCGGGGGGTCGCCGTCGGGGTTCGACAGGTACTGCTCGGAGAGCACGACCGACACGAATCCGGGGTTCTCACCCGCGTGATACGGGAGCGCCGAGAAGTCCGACATCATGACCATCATGCCGTAAGTGGTCATGCCGGGGAAGACCGTGTGGCACAGCTCGCACGAGGCGCCGGTCCGCTTGGCGAACATCGGGATCGCCTGCGCGGGATGCGGTCGCAGCGCCTGCGCGCCGCATGCTAGAATCGAGGCGGCGACGATCACGAAAGCGACCGGCCGCACAGAGAAATGTTGCACGGCCGGCACGCTTCTGCGTCTCTTACGGCACCTCCGTTAAGCGCGATCCTTGTTTCCTCACATCTGCTACGTCCGCTGTTTCAGCTTGGTCGGCGCGGTCACGGGCCGCTTTTCATCTGCGTCGAGCAGGTCGAACCAGGTGACGATGTCGTTGCGACCGGGCGCGGTCTGATCCCGCAGCTGTGTGAAGTAGTCATAGCTATGCTCGCCAGGCTCCGGATGCCATTGCGTGCGATTCTCGTTGAACTGCGCGATCTGGGCCGGCGTCTTGTCCGCAAGACGGCGCGAGACCCACTGGCCTATCTCGTCGTCGCTGTCAAGCTCGCGCACCTTGCGGGCGAATTCTTCACCGTCGGTGCCGAGAAACTCGAACAGCGGGCGATCGTGCGGACAGTCATAGTCGTACTCGCCGAGCTTGCCCGCGTTGCGCGCACGCGCCTTGTCGATCGTGCGCGCCAGCGACACGATGCCGCGCATTTTCTCCCTAGGGCTGCGGGGATACGTTGTGGTGAGATCCATGGGACGTTTACCTCCGTAGCTTCCCTTACCCGGAGGGCGGGAGCGCGAACCGCAGGCGCCGAAAGCCGAGTCCCGCGCGCGGGAGTAGCTCAGTTGGTAGAGCGATAGCTTCCCAAGCTATAGGTCGCGGGTTCGAGGCCCGTCTCCCGCTCCAAGATCTCGCGAGCGCACGCCAGCACGCGCGCGCGCACCTCATCCGGTCCGACGATCTTCACCTGGCCGCCCCATGATACGAGCTGCGGCACCGCGGCATCCTGCGATGAAAAGACGACACGCGCACCGACCCAGCCGTCGCTGCGTGCTTCATCGTCGCTGAATTGCGCCTCCCAATAGGAGCCGACGTCGTCGAGCGCGTCGGGCGCCACGAGCAGATGCACGACATACGTCGGAAGACTGGCCTCATAGCTGGCGCTCGACGACTGCCAGAACTTCGCCAAATCGAAATCAGCGGGCCGCTCGAACGTCTCAGGCGTGACCTCGACTTCGACGATGCGATCGCAGCGGAACACGCGCATCTCCTCGTTGTAGCGCGCGGCCAGATACCAGACGCCCGCTTTGGCGACGAGTCCGAGCGGTTCGGCGATGCGGTCGCTCATGGCCGCATTGCGATCGCGATAGCGAAGCCTGATCCGCCGGTCATCCCACACCGCGCGACGCAACGTGGCCAGATGCTCGCGTGGAGCCACGGCTTGTTTCCAGCGGCGCGGATCGAAGAAGATCAGATTGCGGCTGCGTTCTGCCGCGCGGCGCTGCGGCGGGGGCAGCGCGCCGGCCAGCTTTTCAAGCGCCTTGGCCAAGCCTTCGCCGAGACCGATGTCGGCCAGCGGGTTGGCGGAAGTGATGAAGAGCGCGCGGATCTCATCCTCGCCGAACTGGGTGAGCGCGCGGCGATAGCCGTCGGACAGGCGGATGCCGCCCCCGATGCCGCGCTCCGCGTAGACCGGGATGCCGGCTGCGCTCAAGGCGTCGACGTCGCGATGGATCGTGCGCTCCGAGACCTCGAGCCGTTCAGCCAGCGCCGCCGCGGTGAGCGCACCGCGGGCTTGCAGGAGCAGCAGAAGGTTGAGGAGGCGGCCTGACTTCACGGTACCAGCATAGTACGCAAATATGACATCAGGTGTCAAGTATGTGGGCGTATGATGGCCCCGTCACACACATCGTCTGGAAACATCGAAAGGAACGCGCTATCATGGCGACCGCTACCGCGGCAGTGATCACCGGTATCGACGTGCACTGCTACCTGGTCAAAGATCCCAAACGCGCCATCAAGTTCTACCGCGACGTCGTCGGCCTTCCGCTCACGCGCGAGCTCGGCGGCAATGGCGCGGAGTTTGAGCTGGCCGACGGCTCGACATTCGGCCTATGGCGCATGGACGACGGCTCATGGTTCGAGAGCCACGGCGTGATGTTCGCGGTGGACGACATCCGCAGAGCGCTCGCGAGCTATCGCAAGCGCGGGGGCAGCGTGCTGGGCGATCTCATCGACAACGACCATTGCCTTATGGCGATCTGCCAAGACAGCGAAGGCAACGGCTTCATCCTGCACCAGTTCAAGCGCCAGAACGCCGCGTAGGGGAAATGCGAAGGCGCGTTCTTGCGAGCGCGCCTTACGTTTTCATCGCTTTACGACGGGGCTAGCGGAAGAACCCGCCCTTTGACGGCGTGCAGCTGTCGTGGTGCTGTGAGCCGAACGGTCCATCGGCGGGCTCTTCGCTCCACACGGGCCCCGCGCCGGCATGTCCACCCATTCCGTCTCCTGGTCCGGGGCCGGAAATCGTGCTTTGGCTGTTCACCGCGCCGCCGCTGCCCGTGTTGCCGGCCGCCGCGGCAGAGCCGGCCGCCGCCGTGTTGACCATGAAGGCGCGCGAGACCGACGACACCGCGGCCTTGACGTGCGGCAGACTGCCGACGAGCCGCGAAAGCTCACTACGCATGCCGCCGTTGCTCGACGAGGGTGCTGCCGCCGACGCCACTCCCTGCGAGGGCGAGGAGCTCGACGCCGAGGACTGCGAAGCGCTGGCGGCGATTGAGGGCTGCGCCTGCGACGAAGGATGGGTTTGCGCCGTCGTCAGCGGCGTGCGGACAAGCGTTTCGATCGTGATGACGGTGCTCTTCTGCTCGGGAACCGGAACATTGATCTCTTGAATGAGGGCTGCCGTCGCGAATAGCGCGCCGAGGACGAGCGCCGCGATGACATGCGTGGCTGCAGACGTGCCGAAGCCGAACGGCAGGTCGCGCTTGTATTCGCTCTTGGAATTCGTCGAAATGGGGATCCAATCGGTCACGTGCTCAAGTTCCCCTTCCAAGCCCCGTGCTCTAGAAGAATGTTATCTATTCTCCCGGCCCTGGCCTGCCCAGTTCTTTCATCTTACAGCCTCGCTTGGCCGTTCTGGCAGGCCCAGGAGACCGCGCCAAGGCCCGCAGCGCTGGCAATCGCGGGAAGTCGGCTGCCGGCGACGAACGCCCCTTTTTTGGAGGTGTCTGGCGTGGAGGGTATTGCGTGGTGAAGCGTTTCTTGTTCGCGCTGGCGGCCGCCGCCGTCGTGTCGGCAGGCGTGCCGGCGTTCGGCGCCCCGACGGGCTGGGGCGAGACGGCGACGATGGGCTGGACGAAATACGCGATGGTCGCGGTCAACGTCGGGCACCGCATCTACTTGATCGGCGACCGAGATACCCTGCACGTCTACGACATCACGACGAACAGCTGGTCCACCGGGAAAGCGCCGCCGCTCAATCAATACGGCCCCGCTGTCGCGCTCGGCGGCAAGATCTATCTGCTCGGCGGCGTGACCGGCACAAGAGCCACCGGCAACTGCACCGTCTACGATCCCACGGCCGACGCCTGGACGAGCATCGCCTCGCTGCCTTCGGCGCGCGGCGCCGGAGCAGCGGCGGTCCTCAACGGCAAGATCCATCTCGTCGGAGGCCGCGCCTATCAAGGCGCGACACTCGTCGACACAAACGACCAGCAGATCTACGATCCGGTCGCAAACGCATGGCACGCCGGCGTCGCGATGCCCACGTCGCGCGACGGACTTTCGCTCGTCGCCGATCCTAGCTCGGGCAAACTGTACGCGATCGGCGGATGGAACGGCCAGAGCATGAATCCGTCTACCGCCAACGAGATCTACAATTCGGCCACGCATACGTGGACGAAAGGCGCGCCCATGCCGACCGGCCGGTTCTCCGCCGGAGCCGCGATACTGAAGGGGAAGATCTATGTGCTCGGCGGGAGCACGAACAACGTCATGTACTCCGTGGTCGAAGCGTACAATCTATCCACTGGAGCGTGGTCGCAGCGCATGTCGCTGCCGGCGGCGCGGCCGCTCGAGAGCGCCGTCGTGGTCAACGGCGTGCTATACGCGACCGGCGGCAACGTGTGCCAAGGCTCCGCATGTTACGGCACCGACCGTTTCTGGACGCTGACGCCGACACCCTGAGGCCATAGCGTGTAGCCGCAAGGCAGATCCAGGCAAGTGGCATCCGCGACATCGTCGAAGCCGCGGCCATGAGCACACCGTTCACCCTGAGCAAAGGCCGCTTCGAGGCGTTTTCGGACGGCGTGTTCGCCATCGCGATCACGTTGCTCGTGCTCGAGTTCCATCTGCCGAATTTCAACTCGCCCCCCTCGAGCTGGGAGCAGCTCCAGACGCTGGTGGGCATCTGGCCGCAGTACGTCGTCTATGTCGCCAGCTTCCTGACGATCGGCATCATGTGGCTGAATCACCACGCGCAGTTCCGGTTTGTTGAGAAGATCACGCACGGGATCGTGATCGCGAATCTCGTGCTGTTGCTCTTCATCTCGTTCTTGCCGTTCCCGACGGAAGTGCTCGCCAAGTTCGGCCTGACCAACGTCGCCGTGACGTATTACGGCCTGGTCCTGTGCGCGATCGCGGTGGCATATAACCTGCTGCACTGGCAGATCGTCGCCTCGGACTCGTCCATCCCGCGCACGCCATTGGCGTGGTCGGTCGTCGGTCTCACGGCGTATCCCGTCGCGACGGCGATCGCGTACTTCTCGCCGTTCGCCGGCGTCGCGCTCTTCACGCTGCTCGCGATCTTCTATATGCTGCCGAGCAACGTGTCGTCGGCCGCCTTCAGGCCGGAGTAGCGGCCTTTGTTCGCGCTGCTCGCGATCGGTGCGTTGATCGTGGTGCTGGTCACGTTGAGCAATCGCATCGGCGTGGCCTACCCGATCGTGCTGCTGCTCGCGGGCGTGGCGGTCGGGTACATCCCCGGCTTTCCGACGATTGCGCTGCCGCCCGAACTCGTGCTCGTCATCTTCCTGCCGCCGCTGCTGTATTGGGAGAGCGTCACTGCGCCGGCCAGCGAGTTCCGCAATAGCGCCTGGTGGATCTTCCAGCTCGCGTTCGGGCTCGTGATCGTCACGACGGCCGGCGTCGCCGTGGTCACGCACGCGCTCGTGCCGTCGATCGGCTGGGCGGCCGCGTTCGTGCTGGGCGCGATCGTATCGTCGACCGACGAAGTGGCGTTCGCGCCGATCGTCGACCGTCTGCCGCTGCCGCGCCACGTCGTCGCGACGATCGAAGGTGAGAGCCTCGTCAACGACGCGACCTCGCTCGTGCTGTACGCCGTGGCTGTGACCGCCGTGGTCAGCGGCACGTTCTCGCTGGCGCACACGCTCGGCGCGCTAGCAGCATCGATCGTCGGCGGAATCGCGCTCGGCGTCGCTGCAGGCGCCGTCGCGGTGCTGGCCTGGCGCTTCACGCAAGACGCGTCGCTTCAGGCGATCATCTCGATCTCCGTGCCGTACCTCGCCTATCTGCCGGCGCACTACATCGGCGCGTCCGGCGTTCTGGCGGTGGTCGTGACCGGCTTATTCGTCAATCGGTACACTCCGCGCGTGCTCACGCCGGCCGCGCGCGAACGCGCTACCGGTTTTTGGGTAACCGTGGTCTTCGTCACCAACGCCGTGATCTTCGTGTTGGTCGGCATGCAGTTCCACGCGGTGTCGGAGAGCCTGGGCGCCTATCCGACGGGCGCGCTCCTCTGGTATGGCGTCGCCATCTCGCTGACGGTGATCGTGCTGCGCCTCGCGTGGGTGTTCGCGCAAGCGCTGCTGCCGGTGACCAACGAACCAGAACATGTGGAAGGCAAGGCCGATTGGTCGCATGTCGCGGTGCTGTCCTGGGCCGGCATGCGCGGCGGCATCACGATCGCGGCGGCGCTTGCGATTCCATTCACGGCAGCTGCGGGCCCGTTCCCCGGCCGCAATCTGATCATCTTCTTGACGTTTTGCGTGCTGCTGGCGACACTGGTCGGCCAAGGCGGCACCATGCCGGCGCTGATACGCTGGCTGCACGTCACCGGCGACGACGTCGCAGACGAGGAGGAGCGCCTGGCGTTGTCGGCTACCGCGGCTGCGGCGCTGCGAGAGCTCGACAAGCTCGCCGCCCTCGGGGACGCGCCCGAAGGGGTGCTCGATCTATTCCGCCGCCGTTACAAATCGCGCGCATGGGAGTTCGGTGCCCTGGCGGGCGACGCGAACAAAGCGGCGCGGACCAATGAGGCCTATCGCAAGACCGCCTACGAGCTGATCGACGCCCAGCGCGACGAGCTCATCAGGCTGCGGGATGACGGAAAGATCGACAACACGGTCTTGCGCCGCATCCAACGGCTCTTGGACCTCGAGTCCGAAGAGATCCAACTGCTGGGCAGCGCCGCCGGGCACAGCGATATCGAGGCGGCAGAAGAGCAATGAGCGCGCCGGAACGAACCATGACCGCGATGCGTTTCCGGGGCATGGGAGGCAGGCTATGACTCGTCGGCTCGCCGCTATTTCGGCCGCGGCCATCGCCTTGCTGGCGGGCGCGGTGCCGGCACATGCGGCCTACGAGTTCTACGTGAGGATCCAAGGGCCAAAACCCGACCAGGTGCAGAGCCCGGCCATCGCACACCGCAGCATCGCCGTGATCGCGTTCAGTTTCTCGGTCGTTTCACCGCGCGATCCAAGCTCCGGAGTTACCGGCAAGCGCACGCACGGGGCGATCACGATCCTGACCGAACCGTCAGTGTCGGCAGCGGCCACGAACCTCAACCCGGTTTCGCCGCCGTCACCCAAGGCGAACGCCACGCCGGCGGCAGTCGCGCTGCGCGAGATCGTCACCGTCGGCTGCGAGGGATTCAACGTGCAAGCGGATTACGGCAAGGGACCGGTGCGCGGGGTCCTTGCGAGTCAGAGCGTCGACGGATTGTGCATCTTCGCGGTCCCGATGTCGGCCCCGGCTGCCAACGCGATCGTGCGCATCGGCTTGCCGGACACCCCAGCCGGCTGGTCATTCAACAGCCAGCCGCAATCCAAGTGCATCCGCTCAGGCGATACGTTGGACGGCACGCTCGGCGCCTCGCAGGACATCTTCAGTTTCCAGTGGGGCCCAGCGCGCACGCCGATGCTGCCCCCTGGGCCGTGCGGCAGGCCTTAAGAGGGCCGCTCGCGCGCGCGCGCAAAGCATGCGCGCAACGGCCACCCTCCGTTCGATGAGGTAGCACACGTGACGATACGCGCGCCGATCGCGGCCTTCTTGATGCTGCTCGGCAGCTCGTTGCCCGGCGCAGGCCTGGCGGCCGACGCCACACCGGCGGCGACGCCCACGCCCGAAGCGACATCAACGCCCCAGCCACGACCAGCGGACTCAACGACGCACCACAGCCTGCAACTGGGCGGGAGGGCGATCGTGTATACCGCAACCGCGGGGACGATCACGCTGCGCGACAGCGGCGGCGAGGAGACCGCGTCGATGTTCTACGTCGCGTACACCGAGGACGACTCAGGCCCGCGCCGGCCGCTCACATTTTTCTTCAACGGCGGTCCAGGCTCGTCGACGATCTGGCTCCACATGGGGTCGTTCGGTCCCAAGCGGGTGGTCGTCGGCAACGGCACGTCGATCCCCGCGGCACCATATACCTTGATCGACAACGAGTACAGCCTGCTCGACCGCTCCGACCTGGTGTTCATCGACGCGCCGGCGACGGGATTCTCCAAGCTCCTCGGAAAGTCGACGGGCAAGGATTTCTTCGGCATCGACAAGGACGCGGCGGCCTTCGGCCAGTTCGTCCAACGCTATCTCACGCAGTACAACCGCTGGAATTCTCCCAAGTTCCTGTTCGGCGAGAGCTATGGGACGACGCGCGCATGCGCGCTGGCCGAATATCTTCGGCACCATGACGTCGACGTGAACGGCGTGGTGTTGCTGTCGTCCGCGCTCAACTTCATGCAGTTCAACGGCGGCGACGGCAACGACACGCCGTACGTCACCTACGTGCCGACCGAGGCGGCGGTCGCATGGTATCATCACAAACTCCCAGGGCAACAGGGCGACCTCCAGTCGATCGTGCGCTCGGCAGAGGCGTTCGCGCTCAAGGAATATGGACCGGCGCTCGCGCTCGGGTCGTCGCTGGGCCCAGCCGCCCAGGACGACATCATCGCCAAGCTGCACGGGTATATCGGCATCAGCGAGACCTATCTGCGCCGCGCCGACCTGCGCGTCGAGCCCGAAGAGTTCGAGAAGCAGCTGCTCGGCCCGAGCTACCGCCTTACGGGGCGATACGACGCGCGCTTTGTAGGCGTGGACGTGAGCCCGAACGCTCAAGTGCCCGGCTACGATCCGTCGTACAGCTACATAGACTCGGCATACACCTCGACGTTCAACGCCTACGTGCGCGAGACGCTCGGCTACAAGACCGATGCGCAGTATCAAACCCTGCACGACCTCGGCGAATGGGATCTGCAGCGCACGAATCGCCAGCTGCCCGACGGCGACGTGCTGCCGGATCTGAAAATGGCCATGAGCGCCAATCCGCATTTGCGCGTCTTCTCCGCCAACGGCTACTACGACATGGCCACGCCGTTTTTCGCGACGCAATACCTGCTCGACCACATGGGGCTCGATCCGTCCCTGCGCGGTCACATCCAATACGGGTTCTACGAGTCGGGGCACATGGTGTACGTCAATCCGTCGGCGCTCGCCGCATTCAAACGGGATCTCGGCCGCTGGTACGACGCGGTGCTGGCGCAGTAACCGCATGGATACGAGATCGTTGGTCTGGACTCCGGGCAAAAGATCGCGCCTCCGCGACGTCGATCCCGCCGATACCAACGGCTACGCCGGCAAACACGAGGCCAGGGACAAACTTCGCGCGGACATCAAGAAGCTCTCGAAGCTGCAAGACGTGCTGAGCGCGGGCGCAGAGCACGGCATCCTCATCATCTTCCAGGGCATGGACTCGGCCGGCAAGGACAGCGCGGTCAAACACGTCATGTCGGGGGTGAACCCGCAGGGCATCGACGTGCACAGTTTCCGCCAGCCGACGGAGGAAGAACGGCGCCACGACTACCTCTGGCGCTGTGCGCGCGTGCTGCCCGAGCGAGGCCGCATGGGCATTTTCAACCGCTCGTACTTCGAGGAAGTGCTGATCGTGCGCGTCCATCCTGAGCTGCTCGGCCCGCGGCTTGCGGCAGGCGCGAGCTCCGCGTTTTGGAAGCGCCGCTACCGCGACATCAACGGCTTCGAGCGGTATCTCGTCGACAACCGCATCCATGTGCTCAAGTTCTTCCTTTATATATCGAAAGAGGAGCAGGCCAAACGGCTGCTGGCACGACTCGAGCGGCCGGACAAGTATTGGAAATTCTCCGCGGCGGATCTGCAGCAGCGCAAGTACTGGCCCGCGTATATGAAGGCCTATGAGGACATGCTCAACGCCACGAGCACGCCCTGGGCGCCGTGGAACGTGATTCCCGCCGACCACAAGTGGTTCGCCCACGTGGCGATCGCCGACATCATCGTGCGCGAGCTGCGCTCACTCAAGCTGGCGTACCCCTCGCTGCCGTCCGGGTTGCGCAAAGCACTGCGCGCCGCCAAGCGGAAGCTGGAGAAGGGATGAAAGCGTTGTTCAGGCCCCCTTCGCCGGAAACGGCCCGTGCGGCGGCTGCGCGCATCGCGCCGTACGTCCGGCGCACGCCCGTCTTCTCCGCCGACGGGACCACGTATAAGCTGGAGTTCTTGCAGGTCACGGGCTCGTTCAAGCCGCGCGGAGCGTTCAACGCTGCCTTGCAGTTGGATGCCGGCGCGCGAGAACGCGGCCTGGTCGCCGTGAGCGGCGGCAATCATGGCATGGCGGTGGCGCACGTCGGGCGTGTGTTGCGGATCAGTACGACGATCGTGATGCCGGAGACGACGCCGCCATGGGTCGTCCAGCGCGCGAAACTCGACGGTGCCGAAGTGGTGTTGTTCGAAACGATTGCGCTCGCGTTCGCGGACATGGAACGCCGGGTCGCAGCCGGGCAGACGCCGCTCCACCCGTTCGACGACGAGCACGTGATGGCCGGACAGGGCACGGTCGGTCTCGAGCTTGTGGAAGATATCGCCGATCTGGAGACCGTCGTGATCTCGATCGGCGGCGGCGGGCTGCTCGCGGGCGTCGCCTCAGTCGTGAAAGCGCTGCGCCCATCGGTGCGGATCTACGGCGTCGAGACGGCCGGCGCCGACGCGATGCGCAAAGCGCTGGACGCCGGCCATCCGGTGGCGCTGCCGGCTATCACCTCGATCGCGCGCACGCTCGGCGCCCCGATCGTCTCCGAATCCACCTTGGCCGCGGTCAGAGATCTGGTGGATGATGTCGTGGTCGTATCCGATGCCGAGGCGGTGCGCTCGTTGCTGCAACTGCAAGCGGACATGAAGGTGACCGTCGAGCCGGCGTCCTCGTGCTGCCATGCAGCCCTGCGTTTGGGCTTGATCCCGCGCGCATCGCGCGGCACGACCGCCGTCGTCCTGTGCGGCGCGAACGTCGGCCTGGAGGAGATCGAGCAATGGCGGCGCAGGCTCGAGGTCTGATGCCTTTGGAGAGACGTCCTTGAGCTACGTCATGCCGGCGCTCGCCGTCGCGTTCGCATGGCTGCTGGCGTCGTTGCCGACGCCATCAGCCGTACCGGTACGCACGGTCGTCCTCACCCCGGTGGAATTCGCCAGCGCGTACACGTACCAGTGCGGCGGCGCGCCGCAGCCGCCGTATCTGCACCCGCCGAGCACCGTGTTCGTCGGCGGGTGGACGGGCGTTCGCCAGCCGGGCGCCTTCGTCGGCGGCGCTGCGGCGCGCGCTGCGACCATCTGCTCCGTCTACCAGGGTCTGGTGCGCTTCGATCTCGACGGGCTTGACGCCGCCTCGATCTCGAGCGCGCGGCTTTTCTACGAGTCGAAGCAGAATTATTTCGTCGACGGCACCACCGACCGCAACCGTGCGTTGTGCATCGGAGGCATCGGCGTGACGGCGCAGTCCTGGAGCAGCGACGAGAAGTCGATCACGCCGGTCCTGGAGGAGGTGGACGCCTTGCGTCCGCCGCACGCGAATTTCAAATCGCCGCCGATCGACATCACGGCGCTGCTGCGGGCTCATCTGGAAGACGTGAAAGCGAACGGTCTCACGCTCGATGGAACGGTCGAGAACGTCTCCACGCGGCACTGTCTCGCGGCGATCGGCCACTTGGAGCTGCGCCTGGCCATCAGCGGCGCGCTTTAGAAGCTATCTCGGCACGCGGGCGACGAGCTGGTTGTGCGAGGTGATGCCGATCGCGCCGCGCGACATCCCGTGCGTCTCCCCATCGCTGTGGAAAACGACGACGATCGTGCTCGCGGGCGCGAGCGGGGGTGAGACAAGCACGGTCAAAGTGCCGCTGCCGCCGGCGTCGGCCACGAACGAGTTGCCGGTACCAGATCCGTCGAGCGGCGTGAAGACGGTGGCTTGCGGATCGCTGCGGCTCGTGAACAGGCTGTAGGCGCCGTACGGCGACAACCCTTCGCAGTGCACGACGACGCTCTGTGCGTTGGCGTTGAGGGCCACGATCTCAAGAGTCCCCGTCGCTCCGATCCACTGGCCGAGCGTGATGCCCAACGGCGCGCCGTGCGCGCTGAACAGAGGCGCGGACGCGGGGTCGCTTTGCACCAGCGCGGGCCGATAGCCGGCCTCGTGGGCGATGGATTGCGGTCCGACCCCCGCCGGCGCCGCCTCGTCTTTGACAAAGACCTGCGGATCGACGGGCGGCGCGATGTCCGAATCATTGGAGAAGAAGGAGCCGTACGGGAAAAACGTCAGCGTGACAGACGCGATGAGTGCCAGCATGACGAGCGCTTGGACGCTGGTGAGCGTGCCTCATGCAACGAGCGCGTCCGCACGAACGCGCTCGCCGCAGGGTGGCCGGGCTGCTCTAGGCCGCGAGACGACGGCCCGTGAGGGCTCGGATGATCAGCAACAACACGACGCCGCCGACGAAGGCCACGATGATGCTCCAGATGTTCAACCCCGTCGCGCCGATGTGGCCGAAAGTGTTGAACAGCCAGCCGCCGATGATGGCGCCGAGCACGCCGATGACGAGGTCGCCGAGCACGCCGCCGGGGCCTTCCCCCGGAACCACTGCTTTGGCGAGGAAGCCGGCGATGATGCCGACGACGATCCATGCGATGATATCCATTTAATGACTCCTCTTTTATTACGAAAGCGATACTACTCTCTTATACGCCGCCGAGGCGTGCGTCAAACCGCGGATGCCGGCCGTATCGCCGCGCTTATGAATGTCAGTGCGGTGGGCCGGTCGGGGAAGAAACGAAAAACGCTGTCGATGCCGCTGATCGCGAACACGCGCGAGATCTGCGCGTTGGTAAGCACGATCGCCACGTCGCCGCGTTGATTGCGGACGGAACGCAGCATCTCGATGAGCGCGTACAGGCCGCGCGAGTCGATGTAGGTGAGCCTGTCGAGATCGACGACAAACGCATCGGATCCGCGTCTTAGCTGATCGCTGACCACTTCGAGGAACGTCGGCGCCGCGGCCATGTCGAGCTCGCCGACGAGCTCGAGCAACGTGGTCTGGCCGTATGTCTGCAGAGCGACCGCAAAACTCATCATGGGCGGCTTATCCCCGCTTGCCGGCTGCGCAAAACGCAGTGGCGCCGCCGCCGCGCGAAGAACCGCGCGTCTGCGGCGCCGCGCGCCGCCGCCCGAGGTTCTACTTGTCGAATTTGTCCCGTAGTTCGCGCTTCGCTTTGTCGCCGGCTGCGGCGGCTTTGTGGCCAGCCTCCTTGATGCTCGAAGCGGCCTTTTCTGAGGCTGTCATCGAATCGCCGGCCAGCGTACGTTTGGTCTTTTCGGCTGCCGCTTTCGCGTTGTGCTCGGCCTCCTTGAGTCCGTCCACAGCGTCGTTCTTGGCCTTGTGCAACGCGTGGTCTGCATGTTTTTCGGTCGGGGTGCGTTCGTCTGGCATTGAAGCCTCCTTGCTGAAGCTGCCTACCGACATGTGCCCGCAATACGGACCAGGCAAACCTGGGTATACTCCCGTACGGAAAGCATAGCGTGGATAAGAGCGAGGGCTCGACGGCGAATCACAAAGGCCTGGCGGCGGCCGCTATTTTCGCGGCTATGCTCGCCGTGGTAGCGATCGACCACGCCGTGCCGCAGATATCACTGCGCCCGCTCGCGTTCGTCTTTGTGATCGCGATGGCGGCAGCGGCCGGGCTGCGCTGGAGCATCGCCTGCGCGCTCGTCGCCGCGCCGCTGTTCACGCTGATCGAAGTCGGGAACCGCGTCGTGCCCGGCGTCGCCGGAATCGTCATCGACGCCGCTATCATGCTGCTGGCGCTCGGCGTGGCGATCGGATTCGT
>DATFYX010000049.1 GCA_035314825.1 Candidatus Eremiobacteraceae bacterium | reverse complement strand
CTGGAGCATCGCCTGCGCGCTCGTCGCCGCGCCGCTGTTCACGCTGATCGAAGTCGGGAACCGCGTCGTGCCCGGCGTCGCCGGAATCGTCATCGACGCCGCTATCATGCTGCTGGCGCTCGGCGTGGCGATCGGATTCGTGCAATTAGCGCGCCAGCGCTCGACCCTGGCTGAGGTGGCGACCCGCCACCTCGAGACTGCCCGCACGGACTATGAGACGCTGCGCCAGCGAGAGCTGGCCGCTCAGGCGTTGCGTCAGACCGAGCGGCGCTACCGCGAGCTCGGAGAGTCCCTCCCCTTCGGCATTTGGCAGGTCGATCCGTCCGGCTCAGAGCTGCTGTATGTGAGCGAGTCATATTGCGCGATGCTTGGCATGTCGAAGGAGCAGATCGCGGCTGGCGGCTGGGAGCAGCGGGTGCCGCCCGAAGATAGGGAACGCTTTCGTGCCGCCTGGGCAGCGCGCGATCCCCGCCGCGTCTTCGAGGGCGAGTACCGTATCCGCGGCGCGAACGGCAAGCTTTACTGGATCATGTCGCGCGGCGTGGCCTTGCGCGATGAAAACGACGAGTTGAGCGGTTGGGTCGGTTTCGCGCTCGACGTGACGTCGCGGCGCAGGAGCGCGGATCAGGTCGCATTTCTGGCGGAGCTCAGCCGCGTGCTCTCGCTGTCGCTGGACCCGGTGACGACCCTCGAGCGTACCGCGCAACTCATGGTGCCGCGAGTGGCGGACTGGTATGCGGTCGACCTCGTCAATGACGCAGGCGCCGTCGAACGCGTGCTGATGGTGCACTCGGACCAGCGGTTGACGCTGGAAGCACGGGCGCTGCTCAAACACGCGCCAAGCGACCTTTCGCTTCCGGAGGGAGCCCCGCACGTCATCGCGACCGGTCGGCCGAAGACCTACGACCGGTTGCCCCTTGACGTCATCGCACAGGTCGGCGGCGACGAACGCCTACGCGGCATGCTTGAGGGGTTTTCATTGCGTTCGGCGATCATCGTGCCGCTCGAAGCCCGCGATCGCACGATCGGCGCCTTGACGTTCGTCTCGTGCGATCCCGACCGTCATTTCGACTCCGACGATCTGCTCTTCGCGTATTTGATCTCACGGCGCGTCGCCATCGCCTATGACAACGCCCAGCTGTATGCGCGCGAACACCAGGTCGCAGACACCCTCCAGCGCGCGTCGTTGCCGGAGACGCTGCCCGAAGTGCCGAGCATGAACATCCGCGCACACTACATACCCGGCGCGCACGAGGCCGAGATCGGCGGCGATTGGTACGACGCATTCCAGCTGCCGGACGGAAAACTGGCGCTCTCGATCGGCGATGTCGCCGGGAAAGGCCTGCAGGCCGCTGCGACGATGAACACCGTGCGGCTCGCCCTTCGCGCGGCCGCCTTCGAGGGGCTGCCGCCCTCGGCGGTACTGGCGCGCGCCAACCAATTGCTCCTCAACGACAAGCCGACCATGGTCACGGCGGTGTTCGGTGTGCTGGATGCCGTGACCCAACGTTTCAGCTGCTCGATCGCCGGGCACCCTATGCCGGTGCTCATCACCGCGACCGGAGAAATCGTCTCACCCGTTCCCGTGTCCCAGCCGCTCGGCGTATTCCGAGAGGGCACCTTCCCCGAGCAAGCTCTCGAGATCGGCCTCGGGTCGCTGCTCATATTGTATACAGACGGCTTGATCGAAATCAACCATGACATCGCTGCCGGCGAGGCGCGCTTGCGGGAGGTCGGACGTTTGGCGCTACAGCGCAACGAGCTCAACGCGGCGCGTTTCATCGCCGAGGCGATCGTCGGTGACTCACCCGGCGACGACGTGGCGGTGCTCACCGTCGCGACGGCGGTCGAGCCGCTGCGCACGCTGGATCTGGTGCTGCCCGCAGCGCCCGGCAGCGGCCGGCTCTTCCGGCAGGCATTGCAGCGCTTGTACATGGCGGTGGGTTTGGACGAATCGAACAGATCGAGCATGCAAGTCGCGTCGGGCGAGGCGATCATGAACGCGATCGAACACGCCTACGGCGTTCGCGGCGGCTCTGTGCGGGTACGGGGCGCCGTGCAAGACGGACGCCTCGTCGTCGAGGTCAGCGACAGGGGTCGCTGGCGCGCGCCGAGGGATGACAATCGCGGCCGGGGATTGGAGATGATGTCTGGGCTGGTGGGCGACGTGACGATCGACCGCAGCGAAGAGGGGACCAAGGTGCGTCTGGCCATGCCGTTGACGAACGTGTCCGTTGACGCCTAGCGCGCGATTCTCGCGCCAGACCATCGACGGCGTCGCCGTGGTGCTGGCGCGGGGCGAGATCGATACCGGAAACGTCCACGAGTTGAAGGCCTTCTTGGAGAATTCCACCGAGCCCGACGGCCCGGGGATCGTCGTGGACCTCAACGGCGTTTCGTATTTCGACAGCCGCACCATAGCGACGCTGGCGGAGTTCAGCGCCCGCATCCGTATCAGCCGCCAGCGCTTCGCCATCGTGGCGGCCGACGGGGGGTTCGCCGCAAAGGTCCTGCGCATCGCTGGTTTGACGCTAGTCGTGCCGACGCTCCCCACCGTGGCCGACGCCGTCACCCAGGTGAAAAGTCCGGTCTGAACGGCCGCAGCAGGAGTCGCCCGCAAGTCGAAAAAAACAGGCGCCCGCGTTTCCATCTTGTCGTCTAGCGGAGGCACATGCCATGCCGGTCTGCGACGTCTGCAAGCGATTCGTGGAAAAGACCATATCCGTGCCGGACGCCGATGCGGCGATCTGCGAAACCTGTCTGCGGGCCGGTCACGTCAACCAATTGTTCACGGCTGCGGAGGCCGGCCTGAGCGCACCCGCGGAACCGGCCGCTCCTGCCGCCAGCGAATAGCATGTGGTTTGGGTAAAAGAAGCTGCGACCACTGAGGAAAGGGACTCGATGACGGTACGGCCAGCAGCTTCGGGCCAGCGTCCGTGCACGCATCTCGTGCAGTGCTACCAGGCCGACGAGACCGCACTGGTGCGTAACGCAGCGCAATTCCTCAAGGACGGCATCGAGCGCGGACACTGTCTTGTCGTGGTCGCGACGCCGGCCCATCGCACCGCGTTCGTCCGCGAACTCAAGGGTTCACGTGCGATCTCACAACCCGGATGGATGCGCGGTGGACTCATCTTGCTCGACGCGGCCGAGACGCTTGCCCGCATCGAGGTGGCTGGCGAACCTGACGCTACGAGATTCGACGAAACGATCGGGACGATGATGCGGGCGGCCGCCGGGCGCAACGGGGCCACAGGCGTGCACGCATACGGCGACATGGTCGGCGAGCTTTGGAAAGCAAAACGTTATGCGTCGGCCGCGCGCTTGGAGAACCTCTGGAACGAGTTGCGCGCGAGGATCGACTTCGATCTATTCTGCGCCTACCCGATCGATATCTTCACGGAGCCGTTCGACGCGAACGCGGTTGAGGCGCTGCTACGGACGCATACCCACCTCGCGCCGACCGACCCTGGAGGAGGTCTGGAGGCGGCTTTGCATCGAGCGTTCGAGGAGATCATGGGCGATCACGGCGGCACGCTCGCGCACCGCGTCAACGAGGTGCGCGAGCGCGCGTGGGCGAGCCTTCCCGACGCTGAGGCGATGATCGTGTGGTTGCGACGGGCGATGCCCGACGATGCGCCGGCGATTCTGACCCGCGCGGAACGCTACTACCGCGTAGCCTCGTAAGTCAGGCGGCGCAGCCGTCCTCTCGGATGCTGCGCCGTGCCCGACCGCGGCGTCACTTCTCGCCGAGCTGTTCGTTCGTCAGCGTGCCGCCTTCGTCGATCTCGCCGTCCTCGTCTTGCGTGTCCACTTCGTTTTGGGGATCGAGCTGATCGTCGGTTCCCGGCTTGCGGGTCTTGTCGGACGAACCGGGGTCAAGCTCGGTCTCGGTTCCCCGTTTGCGCCCGAGCTCGGACGTGTCTTTCATCGTGTCGCTCCTCCATCAGGTCGAATAACGCTTCAGCCGCGCTGGCGTCTGTAGCTCTTTACCCACAGGTGACCCGGCGTAACGGCGCGTCTGCCCGCGGGCGTTTCGCAGTCGTCGTCGCGGGTACACCCACACCTGCGCGGACTTCCGCGTCGTGCGCTCGATCGCGCGATCTTCAAGACAGAGGAGTATCATGACGAACACAAGTCTCAAAGGTCTCTTGATCGAGGAGCTCAAGGACCTGTACAGCGCGGAGCAGCAGATGGTCAAAGCGCTCCCGAAGATGGCGAAGGCGGCGACCTCCGATGAGCTGCGCGGCGCCTTTGAGGACCACCTGGAACAGACGAAGGGACATGTCGAGCGTCTCGAACAGGTCTTCAATCTGCTGGGCTTGCCGGCGCGTGGGAAGAAATGCGCCGCGATGGAAGGGCTAATCGAAGAGGGCAAGGAGCTGATCGAAGAGGGACTCCCCGACAACGTCCAAGACGCCGGGCTGATCGGCGCCGCCCAGAAAGTGGAGCACTATGAGATCGCTGCCTACGGTACCGCTCGGACGCATGCCGAGCTACTAGGTCAAAGCGAGGTCGCTGATCTGCTCGAGCAGACACTCGATGAGGAGAAGCAGACCGACGAGAAGCTCACCGACCTATCGGTGAACGTCAACGCGCAAGCAGAAACGGGTACGAATGACGTGGCGCAGTCCGCGCGCGGGACTAGCGGCAACGGCCATCGCCAGAAAGTTGGTGCTCGCCGCTGATCGATAGGTCGGAAACGGGAAAAGAGCGCCGCGCTTGAAGCGGCGCTCGTTTTCTATGGGACGTCGCCGTTAGGTCGAACTCGGATCGGGTTGGGCCGTCGCCGGCGGCGCGGCTGTCGGTTGGACCACGGTCGTCGATGTATTGTTCGTCGTCGATGTCGGAGTCGTCCAGGGACGCCACGCGAACAGCATGATCAGCGCGGCGATCACGACGACCGCGACGATTCCAAAAATGGTCGCTCCGTTATTCGTGTCGCGGACTTGCGGCGTATAGCTCATACGTTAGTCCTCCTGTGTCGGCAGTGCGGAACACCTATACCCGCTTAGAAATGTGCTCTAACGGGTATACATCTCAGCATGAGTACCATGCGCGCTCGCTCGCTCGCCTCTGCGCTGATCCGGACGTGCCTCGCCGCGCTACTCGTCGGCGGTTGCGCGCGCCACGCCACGGCGACGTCGAACGAACTCAGCGAGAAGCTGGCACCGTTCGCACAGACGAGAGCTAAGGCGATCGCCATGGTGATCAGCGCGAAGCATACCTTTGACGCGCCCTCGATCAACCAGCTGATGGTCGCATATACCGATCTCGAGACCAAGAGCAACGCATATGCCGGCTTTCTGGCCGAGGCCGGCAGCGTCGACTCATTCGATGCGCGCAAGAACGACGTATACGCGACCCGGCTGCGAAACGCGATCGCGGCGTTCAACGTCGCCTATGCGGCGCTGTCAAAGCAATCGCCGGTGAGCCCAAACGGCAGCACACGGCTGTCCGACACGTGGGTGGCGCCCTTCGCTCAGTCGGTGCAAGCGTATTGGGACCGCTATCACAACATGCTGGCATCCTCGCCGCGGACCGTCGCGTACCTGACGCAGCAGATCAAGAGCGACACGATCTATCCTAATTTCGAAGACATCGCCACCGAGCGTGTGCGTTAGGCGCTGCGTATGAGCTTTGCTTCGAATCGAGCGCGTACTGCGCGCCGCGGCGCGAGCGCGACGGCCGTGGCACCCGCCACGGCCGTCGGCGTTCGAGAAGCGAAGTTGCGCCGGGAAGCGACGCCGATCGGGCGCTTCTTGGCGCTTCTGGGTCCCGGGCTGGTCGCGGGCGCATCGGACGACGATCCGTCGGGCATCGCGACGTATGCAGTAGCGGGCGCGTCGCTCGGCTACTCGACGTTATGGACAGCACTGGTGACCTTGCCGATGATGGCGGTGACACAGTTCCTGTGCGCCAAGATCGGGCAGATCACCGGACGAGGGCTCAGCGAAGTGCTGCGCCAGCGCTACCCGCGCTCTATAGTCATTCCGCTGGTCGGCGCTCTGCTGGTCGCAAACTGCATCAACGCCGGAGCGGACCTCGGTGCCATCGCCGCATCGATCAACCTCTTGGTCCCCATCCCGATCGCGGCGCTGGTCGTGCCGGTCGGGCTTTTGATCCTCGCCCTGCAGATCTGGGGTTCCTACCGCTTGATCTCCACGATCTTCAAGTGGCTCGCGCTCGCGTTGTTCGCATACATCGGGTCTGCTCTTTTTGCAAGGCCGGACTGGCTTGCGGTGCTGCGCGGCACCTTTGTCCCGACGTTCTCGCTGGGCGCCGGATATCTGACGACGCTCGTGGCGATTTTGGGCACGACGATCTCACCGTACATGTTCTTCTGGCAGGCGCGCATGGAGGTCGAAGAGGACATCGAGTTCGGCCGGCGATCGCTGCACCAGCGCAAGGGAACGACCGACGCCGAGATGCGGTACATGGCGGTGGACGTCAGCTCGGGGATGCTGTTCTCGCAGATCGTGATGTACTTCATCATCTTGTCATGCGCCGCGACGCTGCACGCAGATGGGCATACAAACGTGCAGACGGCTTCCGATGTCGCCAAAGCGCTCGTGCCGTTGGCCGGCAAAGGCGCAGAGCTGCTCTTGGCCATCGGCATGATCGGGGCCGGCTTCCTAGCCGTGCCGATCTTGACCGCGTCATCGGGCTTTGCGCTGTCCGGCGCCCTTGGCTGGAAGGCCGGGCTTTCCACGAACCCCGGGCGCGCTCCGCAATTCTACGGCGTCATCATTGCGTCCACACTCGTCGGCGTCGCGATCAATTTTCTCGGCATCAGCCCGGTGGCTGCGCTGTATTGGACCGCAGTGATCAACGGCGTCCTCGCGCCGGTACTGCTGGTGTTCGTCGTCTTGCTCAGCAACGACAGGCGGGTCGTCGGCGAACGGACGAACTCGCCGCTGGTCAATGCCCTCGGATGGGTGACGATCGTCGCGATGGGGGCCGCCGCGGCCGCGCTGTTCGTGTTCTGGGGGCGTTCCTAGCCCCGCGGGAGCCTCGCGGACCTAGGCGGAGCGCTTGCCGCGTGCTGTCATAACGCGTATGCGCCGCACCAAAAAACGAGAAGCGCCTGCATCGGCGCTTCTCGTCTTGCGTCGACACCGCCCATCGGTGCCTGTTGAACTAGGCGACCGGACGCCGGCCGGTCACGAGGTTGATCACAAGCGCCACCAAGGCGATCACCAAGAGTATGTGGATGAGGGCGCCGCCGAAGTGCAGCAGAAAACCAAGCAGCCACAGGACGAACAGGACGACGATGACGGTCCAAAGCAGGTTTGCCATTTCTTCTCCTCGCGCGTTCACGCAGCAGAGTGATGCTCCCCATATTCCCCGCGAGCGTACGAGCGCAAACATGCGTCCGGTTTCCGCCCTGCCGGTTTCGGGAATGATCTATCATGCGGAGGTACGCATGGAAAAGCAGAAGCGGTACGACGAACCGGCCGACAAGCCGGACGGTAGGGAACCTGACGATAGCGCCGACACGCGCACGCAGGAGGGCGAGATCCCGCCCGGACAGTCGGCCAACAATCCACAGGGCGCTCGGCCGCCGGTGCGCGGTGAAGACGGGCCACCCGCCCTCGGTTCTCGCGAGTGACGCGGGCATCCACCGATGAAGCTGCAGATCGTCGCGGTGTCTAATTCCATCAACGATGCACTCGACGCGATCGACTCGCTGAGCCCGAGCGGCGTGCTCGAGCCTGCGAGCGCCGAAGCGCTCAAGCTGCTGTACGTCTGGGGCTGGAACGACGGGTTCGCGTCGATACGCCGCGCCGACGAAAGCCTGGTGTTCGGCATGCGGACGCAGACGGTGAAACGAGCTTTGCACGAGCTCTCATCGCGCGGTTTCATCCAACTGCGCGACGCAGGCGACTCGTACGCGGTCGAGATCACCTCGCTCGCTATGGGCGGGGTCGCGCCGGGGTTCGCCGTGTCCTGGTGGCGATACTACGAGATCCAGATCGACGTCGGCGGCGATGAGGCGGATCGTTGAAGAGCGATGCGATGCGAGCCCGGCGTCCGCTGCACCCCGTGCTGGTGTCATCGCCGGCCGCGCTCTGGTTGTTCGCCTTCGCCTGCGACCTGATGAGTTTGATCGACCGCGAGAATTGGATCTGGCCAAGCGTCGCGTTCTACGCGCTGTGCGCCGGCGTCCTGGCCGCGCTGGCGGCCGGCCTGTTCGAGTGGTTCGACTACGCCTCGCTGGGCGCGCCTGCCCGCAAAAGCATGCGCCGCCAGCTATTGGTCAACGCCGGCGTGTTCGTCATCTTCGCGATCGATGTGGGGATCCGGTTCTCCGATTTCTTCGGACTGGTGGCGCCGGTCGCCGTCAGCGCGGCCGGCGTGGCGTTGCTGGCATTCGCAGGCCGGTTCGGCGTCGACCCGATGTTCTCGCGCTGCAACTTCGGTGACCGCGAAGCCCAGGGGTCGTAGAATAGCATGCAGACGACGCAGCCTCGAGAGCTGGAAGACGAAACCCCCAAACCGGAACGGCGCCGGGCGTTGCTGCTGGTCAATCCGAACGCGCGCGCAGCGGCCGATGGAAAAGACGCCGTGGCGAGCGCGCTCGTGCGCGCCGGTTTTGAGCTTCTCGCACCTGAACTCACGGACAAGACGGCGGCCGCCGAAGCGATCGAAGCGAACGCCGGCATTTGCGACCTCGTGATCGTCGGTGGAGGCGACGGCTCGCTCCACGCGGCGCTGCAAGGCCTCGTCGGAACGCAGCTGCCGCTGGGCATCCTCCCGCTCGGGACGGCGAACGACCTCGCCAAGACCTTGGAGATCCCAAGCGATCTGGAAGAGGCGTGCACGGTGATCGCGCGCGGCGCGACCCGCCGCATCGACGTCGGTTGCGTCAACGGCATCTATTTCGTCAACGAGATGAGCATCGGCCTGAGTCCCGCCGTCTCGCGGCTGCTGAGCAAAGACATCAAAGCGAGATTCGGCGTCTTGGCGCTGCCGTATCGAGCCTTCCAAGTCATGCGCAGGCTGCGCCGGTTCGCCGCTCAGGTCACCTGTGACGGCAGGGAAACGGTGCTGCGCACCGCGCAGCTCACGATCGGCAACAGCCGCTCGTTCGGCGGATTCGTGGCCAGCGACGAGGCGGAGATAGACGATCACGAACTCGATCTGTACAGCGTGTCGTTCCGCTACTGGTGGTCGTACCTCGACGCCATGCAGGCGCTCATGCGCCGGCGCTACGACGAGGCGCCATCCGTGGCGACGATGCACGGCAAGACGTTTGACATCCGCACGAAGCGCGCAAAGCCGATAGAGGCGGACGGCGAGATCATCTCGATGACGCCGGCGCACGTCCGCGTCGTGCCCAGCGCGATCTCGGTGTTCGTGCCGTCCGCGGCCCCGTGAAGCTGCGCAATCCCCGGCAGTTCATCCGTCCGTTCCGCCAGGTGCGCAGCGTCGTGGAGATCTCTCTCGACGCGCTGTGGACGGCGAACTTTCGCGCCATGGTGATCGACCTCGACAACACGTTGGTCGGCTACAAATCGCTCGAGCCTGCGCCCGAGGTGGCGCAGTGGGTGCGTGCGGCACAACAGCGCGGCTTCGCCATCGCGATCGTCTCCAACAACGTGCGGGCGTGGGTGTCAAGCGTGGCGACGATGCTGGGCATCGTCACGTTCGTGCACACGGCCCTCAAGCCGCTGCCGTTCGGTGTGATGCGCGCGCTGCGGCAGCTGCGCGCGCGACGATCGCAGACGATGGTCGTCGGGGATCAGCTGTTCGCCGACGTCCTCGCCGCGAAGCTCATGGGAGTGTCTGCGATCCTGACCGACCCGCTCGTCCGTCACGAGCACGGCGCTATGTGGCCGGTGCGCCTGGCCGAGCGTTTCATGCTGCTCGGAACACAACAACCGGACGGGCCGTAAGCGACGCGAAATGGTTGGCGAACCCCGGGCGGCGGGTACAAGGCGACCAGGAGGTTCGTAAACGAGTCATGATCAGCAAACGACGCTTCTCGATATCATTCCCGCTCGCGCTCGGCGGGTTCGCGCTGATGGCAGCGATGTGCATTGCGACCGGCGGCGCACGGGCCGACGTGCCCGCGACGCAACCGCCGCAGACCGACGTGAGCATCATCGCTCTGCAGCCTGCCCCAGAGTCGGTGATCCCTTCGGCGCGCCCGGGTTTCTACGGGCAGTTCGGCGTGCCGGTCGCCGCCAACAGCATCCGCTTTCTCATCGACGGACAGGACGTGTCGTCCACCGCGTACGTGTCGCGCACGGAATTCATGTTCGCAGCTCCGTACGATCTGAGCGCGCAGCAGCACACGGCAGAGATCACCGGAAAAGCGATGAACGGTGCCGCGTTCGACAAGTCGTGGACGTTCGCGACGAGCGCCAGCGGTGCGCAGAACTTCCTCAGCGAGCTGGTCCCGGTTTCTAACTCGAGCATCGGACCGTCATTCGTCGTGGAGGGCACGACCCTGCCCAACGCGCGCGTGCGCATCGCCGCAGCGCCGTCGGCAGCCAGCACCGCAGCGCTTGCAGCGGGCGACGCGACGTTCACGATGGATGCGACCGCCGGCCCGGATGGGCGCTTTTCGGCTCCCATCGAGATGGTCAGCGGCGGTCCAGTGACTGTGCGGATCATCTCGATCGATCCGGTTACGACGGCAGGCGCGAGCGCGACGCTCCAGCTCCGAGGTTAGCGCGAGGCGGCACGGCGGGCGTCATGGCACCCGCCGGTTTGAGAATCGGCTGACTGTCTGGCCTGAAATGTGCAGCGCCGTGACTACGCTGTCCGCGGCGAAGGCACCTGGCCGCACGGTGCGAATTGCGTGACGTGATCCTGCATGCCGATCTCGACGCGTTCTACGCCGCGGTCGCGCAGCGCGACGAACCCGCGCTGCGCGGCGTGCCGCTCGTCGTCGCGGGCGCGAGCCGGCGCGCGGTCGTGCTGACCGCTTCCTACGAGGCCCGGCCGTACGGCATCGGCAGCGCCATGCCGCTCTATCAGGCGCGCTCGCGCTGCCCCAAGCTCGTCGTGGTGCCGCCAGCGTTCGACAAGTACCGCGAGGCCAGCAAGGCGGTCTTCGCCGTGCTGCGCGAGCACGCGCACACCGTCGAGGGCATGTCGATGGACGAGGCGTTCTGCGATCTCGGCGACGTCTCGTTGGCGGAGGCTCTAGCACAGGGCCGGCGCATCAAGGATGAGGTCCGTGCGGCCACCGCGCTATCCATTTCGATCGGCGTCGCCAGCGGCAAGATGGTCGCGAAGATCGCGAGCGACGACGGCAAGCCCGATGGGCTCGTCGGCGTGCCGCCCGGCGAAGAGGCAGCGTACCTCGCGACCAAGCCGATCGGCCGTCTGTGGGGCATCGGACCCAAGACGCAGGCGCGGCTGAACGCGCGCGGCCTGGAGCGCATCGAGCAGATCGCCGCGTTGACCGACGAACAGGTCTACGCGCTACTGGGTCGCTTCGGACGGGAGCTGCGCGACCTGGCGCGCGGCATCGATCGGCGCAGAGTCAGCGACAGCGACGAGGTGCGCTCGATCTCCAGTGAGGAGACGTTCGAGCGCGACGTGGCGACCGTCGACGAGCTTCTGCCGGTTATCATGGCACAAGCGGATGAGCTTGCGCAGCGCCTGCAAAAGCGCAGCCTGCGGGCCTACACCGTCGGCGTCAAGATCAAGCTCTCAGATTTCACCATCGTGGGGCGTCAGACGTCGTTGGCGGAACCGGCGGACGACGCGCGCATCATCAATGCCGCGGCGGCATTCTGCCTGCGCCGGGCCGCGCCATCCAAACCCGTCCGCCTGATCGGCGTGCGGGTCGC
>DATFYX010000048.1 GCA_035314825.1 Candidatus Eremiobacteraceae bacterium | reverse complement strand
TTTGCGATGTCGTTGGTGAAGACCGCGCCGGCCAACCCGTAGACGGTGTCGTTGGCGAGCTTGACCGCTTCGGCTTCGTCTTTGAAGCGCTGCACCACGAGCACGGGGCCGAAGATCTCTTCTTTGACGATACGCATGTCGGGCTTGGTGTTCGTGAAGATCGTCGGCTCGATGAAGTTGCCCTTGCGGCCCAGATCGCCGGACAGATGCTTGCCGCCGGTCTCGAGCTTGGCGCCCTCCTCGATGCCGGTCTTGATGTACGATTCGACTTTCTCGGTGTGCGCGCGGCTGATGAGCGGACCCATCTCGGTCTTCGGATCAAAGCCGTCGCCGATCGAGATCTGGCGCGCGCGTTCCACCAGCCGCTTGACGAACTTGTCGTGGATCGAGTCTTCGACCAGAAGGCGCGAACCCGCCGAACATACCTGCCCGGCATTGGCGAATATCCCGAACAGCGCGTAGTCGACTGCGGTGTCGAAGTCGGCGTCTGCGAACACGATGTTGGGCGACTTACCGCCGAGCTCGAGCGAGATCTTCTTCAGGTTGCCGGTGGCGGCTTGCATGATCGAGCGGCCCGTCTTGGTGCCGCCGGTGAATGCGATCTTGTCGACGTCCGGGCTCTCCGCGATCGCCGCGCCGACGATCGGCCCCGAGCCCAGAACGATGTTCACAACACCCTTCGGGAACCCGAGCGCGGCGATGAACGTCGCCAGGCGCAAGACTGTGAGCGGCGTCAGTTCGGACGGCTTGAGCACGCACGTGTTGCCCGCGGCCAGGGCCGGCGCGAGCTTCCATGCGGCCATGAGCAACGGATAGTTCCACGGGATGATCTGCCCGCACACGCCGATCGGCTCGCGGACCACCATCGTCTGCGAGGCCGCGGGGACGTCGAACGTCTGGCCCTGCGGTTTGGTCGCCAGTCCGCCGTAGTAACGGAAGCAATTGGCGGCATCGGTCACGTCGTATTCGGTCTCGCGCAACGGCTTGCCGTTGTTGAGCGTCTCCATGCGCGAAAGCTCCGCCGCGTGCTCTTCGATCGTATCCGCAAGTTTGAACAGCAGCTTCGCGCGATCCAGCGCCGCAGTGTCGCGCCACGGGCCGCTGTCGAACGCGTCGCGCGCCGCGGCGATCGCCGCCTGCGCATCCTGCACGGTGCCCTCGGCGACTCGCGCCACGATTTCCCCGTCGCTGGGATTGACGAGCTCGCGCACGCCGCCATCCGAGGCGCCGACCCAGGCGCCGTTGACGTACATCAGACAGACGCCGTCCTTGGTTTTGAGATTCTTGAGAAGGTCTTCAGACACTGCGAGCATCGTACTCTTCCTTATTATTATCCGGTTCGAAGCGCAGCCGCTAGGCTGGTACCGCGGCCCGCTCGACCGCCTCGAGCGATTCGGCCAGCGCCTTGCAGACGTAATCCGCTTGTTCCTCGGTGATGGTCAGGGGCGGTTCGACCCGCACCACCAGCGCGTTCACCAGCGTTCCCGCCACGAGCACGCCGCGCGCCAGCATCTCTTTGCCGAACGCGAAGCCCAGTTGATTGCTCGCGAATTCCAGCGCCATGAGCAGCCCGCGGCCCCGGACGTCGAGCACGATGCTCTCGTGGCCGGCCGCGCCCTTCTTCATCCCGGCGAGCATGCGCGCGCCCATGCGCGCGGCGCGCTCGGGCAGCTTCTCGTCGATGAGCACCGTGATGGTCGCAAGCGCGGCCGCGCACGCCAGCGGGTTGCCGCCGAAGGTGGTGGTGTGCAGGAACGGGTTGTTGAACAGGCGCGAGAACACGGCCTTCGTGCCGACGACCGCGCCCGCGGGCACGACGCCGCCGCCGAACGCCTTGGCCAAGCACAGCAGATCGGGCGCGACGCCGTACTGCTCGCAGCAGAACATCGTGCCGGTGCGCCCCATCCCGGTCTGCACTTCGTCGAGGATCAACAGCGCGCCGTACTCGTCGCACAATGCCCGCACGCCCGGCAGATAATCGTCATCCGGGATGTTGACGCCGCCCTCGCCTTGGATGGGCTCTAAGATGACCGCGCCGACCTCCTCGCCCACCATCTTCAAGGTGTGCATGCGGCGGCGCAGCTCCACCAGATCGTTGAACGGCACGTGTTCGATGTTCGGCAGCATCGCGCCGAACGGGCGCCTGAATTCGCCTTTGGCGCTGGCCGAGAGCGCGCCATAGCTCTTGCCGTGGAATCCTTTGGTGGCGCCGATGATCGTCTGCTTCGCCGGATCGTATGCGCGCGCGAGCTTGAGCGCCGCTTCGATGGCTTCGGTGCCGCTGTTGCAGAAGAACGCGTATTCAAGCTCGCCCGGCGTGAGCAGCGCCAGCGTCTTCGCGAGCATGGCGCGCAGCGGATCGAGCAGGTCCTGGCTGTGCAGCGGCTGGCGGCGCAGCTGATTGGCGACCGCTTTGACGACTCGTGGATTGCGGTGGCCGACGTTGAAGATGCCAAAACCGCCGAGGCAGTCGATGTACTCGCGCCCGTTGACGTCGCGGTAGGCGTTCAAGCCCGCATCCGACCATTCGACAGCCGCGAGCGCGTGTTCGACCGTCGTCGCCTTGCGATATTCGAGAAATCCCGGATTGACGTGATCGCGGAAACCTTCGACCGTCTCCTCCGTGATCCAGGCGGCGTCGGCCGGCGTGATCTCCTCTTTGTCGATCAGCGCCAGGACTTTCTTGGCATAGGCGTTCGCTTCCGCGACGTTCTGTTTTACGATTTTGTCGTCTCCTCCGGTCGAATAAATTCGACCGCTCCATTCAGTCCGGTTCGACCGCTCCATTCATCTCAAGACGGCGTCGCACGCCGCCGCCATCCTCTTCAGCCCCTCTGCGAGATCCGCATCGCTGATCACGAGCGGCACGAGCACGCGCAGGACGCAGCCCTTGGCGCCCGCTGAGAGCATCAGCAAGCCGCGCTCGCGCGCCGCCGCGATGATCTGTTTGGTCGGCGGCTCCGCGCCGGACGAGTGCTTGAACTCCATCGCCATCATCGCGCCGCGCCCGCGCACGTCGCCGATGCGCTCGGGATAGCGGCGTTTGAGATCGAGCATCGCGGCTTGCACGTTGTCGCCGATGCGGGCCGCCCGCTCGACCAGATGCTCTTCCTCGAACACGTCGAGCACCGCCAGCGCCGCGGCGCACGCGAGCGGATTGCCGGCGTACGTGCCGCCCAAACCGCCGGGCGCGGGCGCATCCATGATCTCCGCGCGCCCGATCACCGCCGCGAGCGGCAGTCCGGCGGCGACGCTCTTGGCGACGCACAGCAGATCGGCTTCGATGCCGGCATGCTCGATATCGAACATCGCGCCCGTGCGTCCGAAGCCGGTTTGAATCTCGTCGCAGATGAGCACGATGCCGTGGCGCGTCGCGATCTCGCGCAGCGCCCGCAAGAATTCGACGGGTGCCGGCACGAAGCCACCCTCGCCCAAGATCGGCTCGAGGATGATCGCCGCGACGCGATCCGGGGCGACGTCCGATTCGAAGACGTCCTGCAGCGCCGCCAGAGCGCGCTGCGTCGTCCATCCTTGATATTCGTACGGGTACGGCGCGTGGTAGATCTCGCTGCAGAACGGCCCGAAATGCTGTTTGTACGGCTCGTTCTTGCCGGTCATCGAAAGCGCGAGCAGCGTGCGTCCATGATAGCCGTGCTGGAATGCGATCACGGCCGGCCGGCCGGTGAACTCACGCGCGATCTTGACCGCGTTCTCTGTCGCCTCGGCGCCGGTGCTCAGCAACAGCGTCTTCTTGCGGCTGGGGCCGGGTGCCAGGCGATTGAGCCGGCGCGCCAGCTCGACGTACGAATCGTACATCGCCACTTGAAAGCAGGTGTGGCTGAACCGTTCGAGCTGGGCGCGGATGGCGGCGGTGATCCGCGGATGGCTGTGGCCGACGTTGAGGACGCCGATCCCGCCGACGAAATCGATATACTGCTTGCCGTCGACATCCCACAGCGACGCGCCCAAGCCGCGTTCGATGAAGATCGGATGGGCGTTGCCGACGCCGCGCGCGACCTCGGATGCACGCAACTCGAGAAGCGAGGCTGTCCGTGACGTTGCGATGGCCACGTTCTCAGCGTCCTTTCCTGTCCCGAAATATGGCTATCTGAATGCTCTGCTTGTAGTGTATCAATGTCCGAGTGCCGAAAGCCACGTGCCCAAAGCACAAAATATCGCTCTGTCTTAGTACCGGCGGCACATTGAACGTACACGATGCGTTAGCGACTGAGTCGCTGCGTGAAGCCAAGGTCGTGGCGGGTTCCCAAGGCCTCGAGCGCGAGGTCCGCTGGGCCCACGTGATCGACATGCCCGACCCGGCCCCGTGGGTCCGGCCCGGCCAGTTCTTGCTGACCACCGGATTCGCATGGCCGAAGTCCGAGCACGACCAGCGCGCGCAGATCCGATCCCTCACCGGCGCGGGGCTTGCAGCGATGGCGCTGGCGGTGCCGCGTTATCTCGACCATTTCACGCCGGCCGCCAAGGAAGAGGCCGATCGACTCGGGTTGCCGCTGCTCGAGATCCCGTTCGAGGTCCCGTTCGCGCAGATCACCGAGGAATTGCACCGCGCGATCCTGGCGGAGCAGTACCGCGTCATCGAGCGCTCCGAAGAGATCCACCGCGAGCTGACGCTCGCCGCGACGCGCGGCTCCAACTTGCGCGACCTGGCGCGCACGCTCGGCGAGCTCATCTGGCGCTCCGTCACGTTCGAAGATCCCGATGGCAAACTGCTCGCGTTCTACGAAGCCGGCGGTGACGAGGATGCGGTGCGCCGCGAGACGGTGCGGGCAGAGCACAGCCCAGCCTCGATGATCGACGCGATGGAAGCCAAGGGGCTGCTCGCGCAGGTGCGAGCAAGCTCGGGCCCGTTGCGCATCGAGGCGATGCCCGAGGTCGGCTTGGCCAGCCCGCGCGTCGTGTGTCCGATCCGCATCGGCTCCGAACTCGTCGGGCTGGTCTGGATCATCGAAGGCGACTCGAGCCTGTCGGAGCTCGACAACCGCGCCGCCGAGCAGGCGGCACTCGTCGCCGCGCTGCACATCGCCCATCAGCGCGAATTGGCGGGCACCGAGGCGCGCCTCGGCTACGCTTCGTTTCTGTCGTTGCTCGAGGGCGCCGAGGACGATCCCCAGGCGATCGAGCGCGCGCGCCTGCTCGGGTTCGATCCGCGCGGCCGGCATCGCGTCGGCATCGCCGTCATCCCTGAGCCGCTGCCGCTGAGCCGCGAGGCATTTCTACGGCGCGAGCGGGTCGCGGAGCAGCTGCGCAGCCGCCTCGCGGCCACGGGCGCGCGGCCGCAACTGACCGCACAGCTCAACCGCGTCGCGTTCTTGCTGCCCGAAGACGTCGAGACGCACGACATCGTCGCCGGACTGAGCGACGATGGCGTGACGGTGTTCATCGGCAGGGCGTACGCCGGAACCCAGGGCGCGCGGCGCAGCTACCGCGAGGCGCAGTCGCTGCTCAACTACCAAAACGGCGCGCGCGTGAGGACGTACGAGGACGCCCTCGTGCCGCGCGTGCTGATGGGCGATCCCGGCGCGCGCACCGCGTTCATCGAGGACCTTTTCGGCGCGCTCAAGGCGCGCCGCGGCGGCGAGGCGCTCACCAAGGCGCTGCTCACGCTCGCCGCATCCGGTTTCAACTTCAAGGAGACGGCCGAGACGTTGGGCATCCATCCCAACACGCTGCGCTATCGCCTCACCCGCGCGGTCGAAGCCACCAAGCTCGATCTTGAAGATCCGGACGTTCGCTTCCGATTGCAGCTCGCCGTTCGCGTTTTGGAGTTCCTCGCCAAAGACGAGAAGGAAAATTGTGGCATCCGGACATAGTCGGAGGCTTTGTTTCTTAGTACACTCTTAACAAGAGCTGCTTGACGTTCTGTCAGGAGTTGTCGCATGTCGTTGTATAGGATTGCGGTCGCGTCGCTAGCGGCCGCTTGTCTTTTCGCGTTCGCGGAGCCGTCGCTGGCCGGCACGACCGGCGGCATCACCGGGAGGGCGGTCGACGCGACCAATAGCGGCCCGGTCGCCGATGCAGCGGTGACCGTCACGTCGCCCTCGCAGAACGCGTCGACGAAGACGGACGCGAACGGGCACTTCAGCTTTATCTCGCTCGCGCCGGACACGTACACCGTGACCGCTTCGAAAGAGGGCTACAGCGCGCAGAGCGTTCCGGGCGTCACCGTGATCTCGGACCAGACGCGTACGGTCACCATCGCCTTGCAGCGCTCGGTCAGATCGCTCGGAGCGGTCGTCGCGACCGGCAGCACGTCGCTCGTCCGCCCCGGCACGACCAGCAACGTCTTCTCGATCAACTCCGCCGGCCAGAAAGCGACGCAGGCGCTTGCCGGTTCGGGCGGTTTGAACCAGGCATACGGCGCGATCTCCAGCGCGCCCGGCGTCGTGTACCAGCAAGGCCAGCAGGGCTGGTATCAAAACGTGTACATCCGCGGCGGCGACAACGACCAGGTCGCCTACGAGCTCGACGGGATTCCCGTCATGCGCGTGTCCGACAGCGCGCCCGTCTCGACGCTGTCCAACCTCGGCCAAGCCGAAGTGCAAGTGTATACGGGCGGCACACCCGCCTCGGCTGAAGCGTCCGGACTCTCAGGGTACATAAATCAGGTCATCCGCACCGGCACCTATCCGGGGTTTGCCAATCTTTCGTTCGGCATCGGCTCGCCCGCGTTGTACAACCGGTCAGTGGAAGAGATCGGCGGCGCCTCTCCCAACCGCCTTTTCAGCTACTACGTCGGCTTCGCCAACTCGGCGCAGTCGTTCCGCTACGGCGACCAGAACAACGGCGTCAGCAATCCGCTCTTCTTCTTCCCGCTGTCGATCGGCTCACCACTCAACGGCACGGTGTACGACGGCAACGGCACGGCGATCTTCGCGCCGGGCGTGACGTATGCGCAGGCGACCAACACTGACCAGGAAGCGATCGGCAACTTCCACTTCGGACTGCCCCACAAGTACGATTCGGGCAAAGACGATATCCAAGCGCTCTACATTTATAGCAACATCTTGCAGAACTTCTACAGCTCGCAGAACGATCTCGGCCTGAACGTGCCGTCGACGCTGATCGACGTGTACGGCTCGAGCCCCATGACGTATCTCGACATCCCCGTCTATAACGGCTCGATCTATCAGCCGCCGAATACATCGAACGTCGAGACCATGCTCTTCCCCAACACGGGGACCGACCGCATGCCGCTCGCGGCGATACCGCAGAGCGAGCGCGAGGGCTCGCAAAACGGCATGGCGCTGTTCAAGCTCCAGTATCAGAAGAATTTCAACGCGCAGACCTATTTGCGCGTCTACGGCGCCTCGAACTACAATTGGTGGTTCATCACCGGGCCGATCAGCGCGAATCTGACCTACGGCGATCAGCTGCCGGACTATGAAGTCATCGGACACAACTGGCAGGGCACGGCGATCTTCTCGCGCCAGATGAGCGACAAGCATCTGCTCAACGCGACGGTCTCGTATTTCACCGGCAAGCTGCAGACGTACTCGATGGGATTCACCGACGGGTTCATGACCAACTTGGTGGATGCGGGCGGCAATTGCTATGACGGCGCCACAGGGGCATACTCGACATGCTTCGATACGACGTCCGGCTCGACGTCGCGCGGCACCGCATGCACGGGAGCGATCACGCTGCCGCCATGCACCTACAATCTTACGCCTGCCATGCCGCCGGCACTCACGCCAGCCGCTAACAACGGCGCCCAGTGGCTCATCACCGAGAACGGCCAAAACGCACAAGTCGACAACGTGCGCCCGGACTTCACCTCTGCGTCGCTGAGCGATCAATGGCGCCCAGGCGACAAGACGACGATCAGCCTCGGCCTGCGTTTGGAGAGCTACACGTACACGCTGCAGAATCTCGAGAACGGCTATCCGGCGCGTGCGTTCTGGTTCCAAGCCTACAATCGCGAGTTTTGCTTCGGGCCGGGCGTCGGTCCTGGCCTGGGCCTGCAGCAGACCGGCATCGATCCAGTGACCGGGCTGCCGATGCCGTGTCCGGCGAACACGTCACCCGTCAACCTGCAGAACTACGCCGGCGGCAAAGTCACCGACGTCGTGTGGGAACCGCGCATCGCCTTCACGCAGGCGTTGACGCCCGACACGGTCATCCGCGGTTCGTACGGCCGCTACTCGCGGCCGGCTCCGACGTCCTATCTGGAGTTCAACACGGTCCAGCAGAACCTGCCCAGCTTCATCGGCTCGTTCCTGTCCTTCGGTTATAACTCGCCGTTCCACGAGACGCACGCCGACATCGCCAACAACTACGACATCTCGATCGAACAGCACATCCCGCACACGGACATGTCGTTCAAAGTCACGCCCTTCTTGCGCAACACCCAGAACCAGATCCAGTACCTGTCGCTCAACGCGCAGGGCGTCGTCGACGGGCTCAACGTCGGCCAGCAGCGTTCGCAGGGCGTCGAATTCACCTTCACCAAGGGCAACTTCGCCAGCAACGGCATCGCGCTGCTGCTTTCGGCCACCTACACGAACAGCACGATCAAGTACGGCAATTTCCCGAACGGCCGCAATATCGTCGACCTGCTCAACGAGTACGTCCAGAACTACAACTCGTACACGTCGGCCTGCGCGACGGCGACGTCCAGCCTGACGGGCCCGTGCGGTCTGAGCGGCAACGCGCTTGCCCATCCGTGCTTCCTGGCCGGCAGCACCACGCCGGACGATACGTGCGCCCCGGGCTCCATCGCCAATCCGTACTTCAGTCAGCCCATGCAACCGCTCTTCGATCGCAACGGCTCGTACACGACCTACGACCAGATCCCGGCGCCGTTCAACAACGCGATCGGCTTTGCGACGCCATTCGAGTCGTCGCTCGTCATCAATTACAAGCACGGACCGTTCACGGTGACGCCCAGTTTCACGTATAGCACGCAAGGCAAGTACGGATCGCCGTTGATCTGGCCCGGCTACGACCCGACGACGTGCACCGGAACGTCGAGCGGCAACACCGCGAATACGCAGACCTGCTCGAACTACATGTTCATCCCGGACAAATACACCGGCCGCTTCGACAACCTCGGCGCGTTCGCGCAGCCGCAGCGGCTGACGATGGGCTTGTCGCTGGGCTACGACATCAATCCCCACGTGACCACGACGCTCACGTTTGCGAACCTGGTCGACCAGTGCTATCAGCATCATCAGCCCTGGGATAACGGCTCGACGTGCATGTACGCGCAGTTGGCGTCTAACCTGCTCGCGCCGGCCGGCAACTTTGTGGCCAACCCGCCCGTGCAGCTGGCGTATCCGTACGGCAACTGGTACAACAACATCGAAATCGGCCAGGAAGGCCAGAAGTTACCCATCCAAGCGGTGCTCCAGGTCAACTTCAAGCTGTAAGGCGCGGCGATCTGTGGCGCGCACCGAGCTCACCGGCCTGCTGCGCCGGATCCACGCCGCATACCGGCAGGCACGTCAGACCGGCGTGCCGGCCGATGAGGTCTTCGAGCGCCAGACGTTCGCGCGCCGCCGCTTCATCGAGCAGACGGCCTGCGCGGCGCTCGTGCCCGTCATATGGAGCGGTCGAATTCATTCGACCGAAAGCCTGCTCGCAGCGAATGGGCCACGTATCGCGATCGTCGGTGGTGGACTCGCGGGCGTGACGTGCGCCTATCGTCTTAAACAGGCCGGCATCGCCAGCACGATCTATGAAGCGGGCGGCGGGCTCGGCGGCCGGACCTGGACCCTGCGCGGTTTCTTCGACGAGGGGCAGACCGCTGAGAACGGCGGCGAGTTCATCTCGAGCGAGCACGTGGCGATCCGGCGCCTTTCGGCCGAGCTCGGCCTCGCGTTAGACGACCTGCGGGCGTGGGATGCCAAACAGCACGACAGCGGGGACGTCTACTGGGTGAAGGGCCGGCGCTATCCCATCGCGGAGATGCTGCGCGACTACGCGACGGTCTTCCCCAAACTCGAACAAGCCAACGCGGCGGCGGGCGACACGCGCTACGATCACCACACGCAGGCGGGCTATGAGCTGGACCACATGTCAGCGCGCCAGTGGATCGAGCACAACGTGCCGGGCGGCCTCGGGTCCAAGATCGGCTGGTTGCTCGACATCGACACCACCACCGAGAACGGCGGCGAATCGAGCGAACAGAGCTCGCTCGAGCTGATCTACATGCTCGCATACATGCCCAGCTATAATCCCAAGGGCGGCTTTTACCTCGTCGGCACCGATGAGCGCTATCGCGTGCACGAAGGCAACGATCAGATCGTCGCGCGTATGGCGCGCGCATTGCCGGCTCAGTCGATCAATCTGAACACGCGCCTGCAGGCGCTGCGGCGGCGCTCCGACGGCACGTACGCGTGCACGTTCTCCACCTCCCAGCACACCTTTGACGCCGCGTTCGACCACGTCGTCTTGGCGCTACCGTTCACAACCCTGCGCCAGTGCGATCTTTCGCAGGCCGGCTTCTCCAAGGTGAAGATGGCCGCCATCAACCAGCTGCCGATGGGCACGAGCACGAAATTGCACGTCCAGTTCAAGGAACGTCTATGGTTCGCGCAGGGCTCCAACGCCGCGACGTATTCGGACACCGGATATCAGCAGACGTGGGAAGACACGCGCGCACAGGCGGGCACGGCCGGCGTGCTCGTGGACTACACCGGCGGCCGCCTCGGCGCGTCGTTCGATGCGCCGTCGTTCGGGCCCGCGTCAACCCAGTACGTGAACCGCTTTCTCGGGCAGCTCGAGCCGGTCTACCCCGGAATCGGAAAGCTGTGGAACGGCAAAGCATTTCTCGACAATTGGACCAAAGATCGCTGGCATCACGGCTCGTATTCGTATTGGGGCATCGGCAATTGCACGACGTTCGTCGGCATCGAACCCGTGCGCCAGGGCAACGTGCACTTCTGCGGCGAGCAGTGCTCGCTCGCGTTCGGCGGCTTCATGAACGGAGCGGTCGAGACCGGCGAGTCCGTAGCGCACGAGATCACCGCCGACGTCAAGGGCGTTGCCCATGCCGTTTGAAGCCGAAGCGACCGCCGGCGGAGCGGGGCTGCGCCGCGACATCCTCGGTTTCTGGCACATCGCCGCGCAATCGGTCGCCAATATCGCGCCGTCTGCGACCCCGGCGCTGGTCGTCTCCCTCATCTTCGGGATCACCGGCAACGGCTCGTGGCTGGCATACGTCTTGGCGACGGCGATCTTGCTGCTGGTCGCGCTCAACGTCAACCAATTCGCGCGCCGCTCGGTCTCGCCGGGCTCGCTCTACACCTTTGTCGCGCAGGGGCTCGGCCCGACCTGGGGCGTGATCTCCGGCTGGTCGATGGTGATCGCGTATCTCATCATCGGCGGGTCCGTGCTGGCGGGCTGTGCGAACTACGTCACCGTCGTCGCGCACGAATTCGTCGGCTCGAAGTTCGACAGCGTGCTCACGGTCGGGGCGATGGTGCTTGCGGCAGTCGGCGCCTGGTACATCGCGTACCGCGACGTGAAGCTGTCGACGCAGCTCATGCTCTGGATCGAGTTTGCGTCGATCGCGCTCATCATGACGCTGTCGTTCGTGTACTTCTTCAAGCGCGGCACCTTGGTGGACACGCCGCAGCTGGTGCTGGCGGGCGTCACGCCGGCGACCATCGGCCA
>DATFYX010000047.1 GCA_035314825.1 Candidatus Eremiobacteraceae bacterium | reverse complement strand
GACGTCGTCTGCTTCGAGATGCTTCCAGGTGCGGTTGCGCCCCCGTTTGCGTTGCGGCGGCGGCGGCGGCATCGCCGGATCGCCCTCCAGCCAGCGATAGACGACGTAGTTGTAGTACTGCTTGCACCACAGCATTCCCGCGAACGCCTGTCGCTGGACGAGACGGCCCTCGTCCGACAGCGGATAGGGCGAGATGCGCGCGTAGTATTCGTCGGCTTCAGCCTTGCGCTTGGCGAGCACGGCGGAGAAGGACTCGCCGAGCGGATCTGACAGCGGCTCTGATTGCGTGAGCCGGACTCGAATGCGCGCCGTGTCGCCAGCGGCGATGTCAAGCACGTAAAGCGCTGCCGCCTTCGTGCCCGTCCGCGTTGGATTCACCGCGGCGGCGTCGCCATGCACCACGTATTGATGGAACGCATCTTTGACGTACGGCTGCGGATTGGGCTGGCCGAAAATCCGCTGCACGTTGGTCTCGTTCTCGGTGAACAGCAGCGTCGTCGGCGTCTGCACGTAGAGGCGCCGTTCGCCGATCCTATGATGGCGCGCCTCGAGCACGCTGCACGAGAACTCGTCACCTGCGGCCACGATCGACGGCCGCATCGGTGAGCCGGCCCACGTCCATGTGTTGCGGAACCACAGTGTCGGCAGAAGATGAAGCCGGGCGACCAGCGGGCCGCGATTGGCGATCGCGATCTCGATGCAGATGTCTTCTGGCCCCGCCTTCGCGTACTCCGCCGTGACGTCGAAATAAAGGTCGCCGTCGAAGATGCCGGTGTCGATCAGCTCGTACTCGGGTTCGCTGCGGCCGCGCGCTTCGTTGACCTTGACGAGTTGCTCGTAGGGGAACGCGTTTTGCGGATACTTGTACAGCGCTTTGGCGTACGAGTGCGTCGGCGTGTTGTCGAGGAAATAGTAGCACTCCTTGACGTCCTCGCCGTGGTTGCCTTGAGGGTTGGTCAGCCCGAACAGGCGCTCTTTGAGCATGCTGTCCCGGCCGTTCCACATGGCTATGGCAAAGCACAGGTGCTGGCGGTCGTCGGAGAAGCCGAGCAGTCCGTCTTCGCCCCAACGGTACGTGCGCGCCGGCGCATCGTCGTGCGTGGTGTAGGCCCAAGCGTCGCCGTCAGGGCTGTAGTCCTCGCGCACCGTGCCCCACTGGCGCTCGCTCAAGTATGTGCCCCAGCGCCGCCAGCGCACGGCGTGCGCGTGGCTCTCGCGAAGACGCACTTCTTCCGCGGTGACCGGCGCGGTCGGTTCGGTCATCGACACGATTGCCGCTTCGGACGCAAGCGCGAGAACCCTCCGGTTCGCTGTATCGAAGGGCTTCTATATTGACAGATGTCAATGTTAGGCTGTAGACTATCGGCATGGCCGAAAAACGATGCGCGCCCAAGCCCCCTCGCGTCACCGACACCGGGCCAGGGGCGGCGTTGTTCCGCGCATTGGCGGACCCGCATCGGCTCCACATCTTCGCCATGATCGCCGCCGCCGGCGATGACGTCTGCGTGTGCGATATCAACGAGGGTGTGCCGCTGCTGCAGCCTACCGTGTCGCACCACCTGAAGATCCTTCGGGATTGCGGCCTCGTCGTCGGCGCGCGCCGCGGGACCTGGGTCTATTACCGTCTGGCCGACGGAGCAGGAGAGCGCGTGCGTCAGGCGGTCGCCGCAATTCTGCCGCGCGTCCTCGCTCGTGAAGACGAGCCGCTCGCCGAGCGCCACGTCCGGCGCAAACGCCGCGTCGCATAGAGAAAGAAGATGAAGACGCACTTGAGCCTTTCCACGCGCGACCTCGATGCCAGCGTCAAGTTCTACCGCACCTTGCTGGCCGCCGAACCCGCCAAGCACTACGAAGATTATGCCCTTTTCTTGACATACGAACCGGCTCTCGAGTTGGCTCTGTCGCGAGATCCCGACACGAAGGTCTCGTCAGATGCCCATTACGGCATAGCCGTCGACGCTCCGGACGCGGTGGAGTTTGCGATCGACCGGCTGAGGGCAGCCGGCCTCGCGGTCGACGTCGAGACCGGTGAGACGTGTTGTTACGCGAGACAAGACAAGGTGTGGGCGACCGACCCGGATGGGCGGCGCTGGGAGACCTACTACGTGATCGAAGAGACCGCCGAGCGCAACGGCGGGGACATGTCGTGCTGCGGAGGTGACGGTGATGGCGACTGATCGTACGAAGACGCTCGTCGACCAAGCCCTATCGGGGGCTTCGAATCTCTATGCCGAATTCAAGGGTCTGTACTCCATGGAGACGATCCGGCGATTCCTTGAAGAGAACGCAGACACGCTCGTGAACTGCAAAGTGACCGTGTATCTGCCCATCTTCGCGTGCAGGTTCACGCGCGAGCGTCTTACGGCCATGGCACAAGTCGCCGGCAGCATCCCCAAGACCATGCCGGAGGTGCTCTTCGTCTGCACCCACAACGCCGGGCGCAGTCAGATCGCCGCTGCCATCTTGGATGCGAAGGCCAAGGGAAAGGTCCACGTGCGGTCAGCAGGCAGCACGCCGGGCGATGCCATCAACCCGGTCGTCATCGAGGCCATGTCAGAAATAGGACTCGACCTGAGCAAAGAGTTCCCCAAACCGATGACCGACGACGTCGTGCAGGCAGCAGATGCGGTGATCACGATGGGTTGTGGCGATGCGTGTCCCATATACCCGGGCAAGAAATACGAGGATTGGGACGTCGAGGACCCTGCCGGCAAGGACCTGATGACAGTTCGCCGGATACGCGACGACATCGTCGGGCGCGTCGATCGGCTGATCTTGGAGCTCGCGCCGGCCGACCAGACGTCGTAGTGCTTCTTCGCCAGGCCCTGGTCGCCGAATTCGTCGGGACTTTTTTCCTCGTGTTCGCCGGTACCGGGGCGATCGTCATCGATGCGATAACCCGCTCGGTCACCCACGTCGGCGTCGCCCTCGTCTTCGGTCTGGTGGTGACCGCGTTGGTGTACGCCCTCGGTCACATCTCTGGAGCACACTTCAACCCCGCCGTGACGATCGGTTTTTGGAGCGCCGGAGAGTTCCAGGGTTTTCGCGTGCCTTGGTATGTCGTCGCTCAGTTGCTGGGCGCCATTGCAGCCAGCTCCGCGATGCGGCTGATGTTCGGACCTATTGCCGGCCTCGGCGCGACACTGCCGAACGGTGCCACAAGCACCTCGTTTTGGCTCGAGCTCTTGATGACGTCACTGCTGGTCTTGGTCGTCCTGGGTTCAGCGGTGCACGGCCGAGCGATCAAGAGCTTTGCGGGCATCGCTATCGGCAGCACCATCGCGCTCGACGCGCTGTTCGGCGGTCCCATTTCGGGAGCGTCGATGAATCCAGCTCGCTCTTTGGGTCCGGCGCTGGTGGCCGGGATATGGCACGCGCAATGGATCTACGTGGTCGCGCCTATTGCGGGTTCGATCCTCGCAGTCGTCGTCTACAAACTGATCGCGGACGCAGCCCCGGCGGCGGCTTCCGGGGCTAGCGACGCAGAGGAGAGCGCGCGCACCGCACGATAGTCCTCTGAACGATGGCGCAACCTGCACCTCCACGTTTTGTCAGCCTGCTCACCAAAGCCACGCTGGCGCTCGTGCTGGCGGGGGGCCGCGGCTCGCGCCTCATGCAGCTCACGCAGTGGCGCGCCAAGCCGGCCGTGCCGTTCGGCGGCAAGTTCCGGCTCATCGACTTCCCGCTCTCCAACTGCATCAATTCGGGCATCCGGCGCATCGGCGTCGTCACGCAGTACAAGGCGCACTCGCTCATGCGCCACCTGCAGCGCGGCTGGAGCTTCTTGCACGGCGAGTTCGACGAGGCGGTCGAACTGCTGCCGGCGTCCCAGCGCGTCGAAGAGTCGTGGTACCGAGGCACGGCCGACGCGGTCTACCAGAACCTGGACATCATCCGCTCGCACCGCCCCGAGTTCATCCTGGTGCTCGCCGGGGACCATATATATAAGATGGATTACGGCAAGATGCTCAGCGACCACGTGTCCACCAAAGCCGACGTCACTATTGGCGCCGTCGAGGTGCCGATCGCGTCAGCCGCCGGTCTGGGCACTATGCAGGTGGACGCGAAAGGCCGGGTCGTCGCGTTCGCCGAGAAGTCGCCGAACCCGGCCCCGCTGCCCGGGCGCCCGGACACGACGCTCGCGAGCATGGGCATCTATGTGTTCAACGCGCAGTTCCTCTACGACGAGCTGGCGCGCGTGGCGCTGCCCGACACGACGCACGACTTCGGGCGCGACCTCATCCCCGCACTCGTGGGGCGCTGCAACGCGGTCGCGCACAACTTCGCCGACAGCTGCGTCGGCACCAAGCCCGGCGCCGCGCCGTACTGGCGCGACGTCGGCACGCTGGACGCCTATTGGGAGGCGAACATCGATCTCATCAAACCGCTGCCTGCGCTGAACCTGTATGATTCGAGCTGGCCCATCTGGACGTATCAGGAGCAGGTCGCGCCGGCGAAGTTCGTGCTCGACGAGGAAGGCCGCCGAGGCACGGCGCTCAACTCGCTGGTCTCGGGCGGAACGATCGTCTCGGGCTCGCTGGTGCGCCGCTCGTTGTTGTTCACCAGCGTGCGCGTCCACTCGTTCGGCGAGATCGAGGATTCGGTCGTCCTCTCCAACGTGACCATCGGCCGCAGCTGCCGGCTGCGCCGCGTCATCGTGGACAAACTGTGCGAGATCCCTGAAGGCACCGTCATCGGCGAGGATCCCGACGAAGACGCGCGCCGTTTCTATCGCACCGAGAGCGGCATCACTCTCGTCACGCCCGAGATGCTCGGACAGCAAGTGCATCACGCAGGCTGATCCGCAGCAGCGCAAAGCCCTCGACGTCGTGTTGTGCTGGCACATGCACCAGCCTAGTTATCGCGCGTCCGACGGCGAGTATCGCCAGCCCTGGGTCTACCTGCACGCCATGAAAGACTATGCGGACATGGCCTGGCACTTGGAGCAGGTCGCATCGGCGCGCGCAACGGTGAGCTTCGCGCCGGTGCTGCTCGATCAGCTCGACGACTACAGCGCGCAGTTCGAAGCGCGCTCGTTTCGCGACCCGCTGCTGCGCGCGCTGCAGCGCGGCGACGCCGACGCCCCGGATCGTCGCCGCCAACTCGCGTACCAACTGTGCCGCGCCAACTACGAGCGCATCGTGCGGCGTTTCCCGGCGTACGAGCGGTTGTTCCACCTCGCCGAAGCCGAGGCGTGGGGCGGGCAGCCGCTGTCGGAGCAGGACCGGGCCGACACGATCGTCTGGTACCATCTCGCTTGGCTCGGCGAGGGCGCCCGGCGTAGCGACGTGCGCGCACAGGATCTCATGGCCAAGGCGCGCGCGTTTGACGCCGCGGACCGAAACGTGATGTTGGACATCGTCGGCGACCAAGTGCGCGGCATCGTCGAGCGCTACCGGCGTTTGGCGCATGATGGGCGCATCGAGCTTGCGATGTCGCCCTATTCCCACCCTATGATGCCGCTGCTGATCGACTTCGCCGCCGCGCGCGAATCGCGGCCGAGCGTGGCCTTGCCGGCGGCCGCCTACCCGGGCGGAGAGCAGCGCATCACCGACCAGCTCAAGGCCGGCGTGAGCACGCACGCAGCGCACTTCGGCTCCTCACCCAGGGGATGCTGGCCGTCCGAAGGCGGCATCTCCGAGCGCACGATCGCGGCGTTGTGCGCGCGCCGGTTCGCCTGGACGGCGAGCGGCGAGCTCGTGCTGGCCAATAGCCTGCGGGCGAGCGCGCACGGCGCCGATCCGGGTCCTCGCGAGGGCTATCTGTATACGCCATACGCGGTGCACACGGAGGCAGGCACGATCGCATGCTTCTTCCGTGACGACGACCTCTCGGACCGCGTCGGATTCATCTACGCGCCCTGGCGTGCGGATGACGCCGTCGCCGATCTGACTGCCGCGCTCGAGTCCATCGCGCAGCAGCCGAGCGATGGGCCGGCACGCGTGGTCACCATCATCCTCGACGGGGAAAACGCGTGGGAGCACTACGCGGATAACGCGTTCGAATTCTTGAGCACGATGTACCGGCGCCTGAGCACAAACCCGACGCTCAACTTGACCACGTTCGCCGCACACCTCGCGCACTCTCCTGCGCTGCCGCCGTTGGAGCGCATCGTCGCGGGCAGCTGGGTGTACGGCACGTTTGAGACCTGGGTCGGCGACCCGGATAAGAACCATGGCTGGGATCTGCTGTGCGCCGCCAAACGCGCATACGACGAGACGCTCGCGGCGGGCGTGCTCGGCGAAGCCGAGCGAGAGAACGCGCAGCGATGTTTGCGGCGCGCCGAGAGCTCCGATTGGTTCTGGTGGTTCGGCGGCTACAATCCGCCGGCTCCGGTGCGCGATTTCGAGCGTCTCTATCGCCGGCATCTGCGTGATCTGTACGCCGCGCTCGGCCGCGCCGCGCCGCCGGAGCTCGACGTACCGGTGAGCATCGGTACCGGCGAGCAGGTCTACGACGGCGTGATGCGACGCGCCAAAGAGCCCGACCCGCAATGAGCAAACCCGTCCGCCTGCTCTGGGGCGTGCACGCGCACCAGCCCGTCGGCAATTTCGATCACGTCATCGACGACGCGGTGGCGCGCTGCTATCATCCCTTCTTGGAGACGCTGGAGCGCCATCCGCGCATCAGCGTGAGCCTGCACGTCAGCGGCTGGTTGCTCGGCTACCTCAACCGCAAGTTTCCGGACGACGTGGCGCGCATCGCTCGCATGCTGCGCTCTGGCCAGATCGAGATGATCGGCGGCGGCGACACCGAGCCCGTGTTAGCGGCGATACCCGACCAGGACCGGCGCGCCCAGCTGCGCGCGCTGACGCTGCGCATCCGCGATCTCTTCGGCGTGCGCCCGCGCGGCGCGTGGCTCACGGAGCGCGTGTGGGAGTCTTCAGTCGTTCCCTCGCTGCATGACAGCGGGTTGCGCTTCGTCGCGGTGGACGATTCGCATCTGCGCAGCGCCGGCATCACCGGAGCGCTGGACGGTTATTACTCGACCGAAGAAAGCGGCAAGCGTCTCGACATCTTCCCGATCTCCGAGACGTTGCGCTATCTCATCCCGTTCGCGCCGGCGGCCGACGTCGTCGAGGCGATCGAGCAAACGCGATCCGGGGCGGCCGCGATCTATTTCGACGACATCGAGAAGTTCGGCATCTGGCCGGACACCTACGAGTGGGTCTACGAGCGCGGCTGGCTCGAAGAGCTGTTCACGCGCATCGAGGCCTCGCGCCGCATCCAGACGCAGACGTTCGGGCGCTTCCATCGCCGCAACGCGAGTCGCGGCCTCGTCTATCTTCCCGCGACGTCGTATACTGAGATGAACGAATGGCTGCACGGCGGCACGTGGATGAGCTTTTTGCTCCGCTATCCCGAGGCGAACTGGATGCACAAGCGCACCCAAGGCGCGTCGCGACGTTTCCACGCGTTGCCGCGCTCGCAACAAGCCGCGTCCATGCGGGACGCGCTGCATCGCTCGCAGGCCAACGACGGCTACTGGCACGGTCTGTTCGGGGGCGTCTACTTGCCGTTCTTGCGCGCATCCGTCTACGCCAACCTCGCCGATCTTGACGAGCAGCTCGACGCGCTCGCGCCGCGTCCGCCCTCCGAACGATCCGATATCGATCTCGATGGCCGCGAAGAGATCGCGCTGCGCGCCGGACCCTTTTACGCGGCCATCCGGCCGTCGGAAGGCGGCAGGTTATGCGAGCTCACCGACTATCCGCTGCGGCACGACTTCGCCGACGTGCTGGCACGCCGCGAGGAGGACTACTACGAGGTCATCCGCCACGGCGGCAGCGCCCATCCCGAACGCCGCCGGATGCCGGGCATCGCGTCGATCCACGATCGGGTGGCGTTCAAGGTCGCGATCGATCCGGCGGATCTGGTGCCGGATACGAAGCCGCGCGGGCTGTTCGTCGATTCGTGGCGCGGCACCGTCATAGACTACGAAGGCGAGCCGGTAGAAGATAAGCCTGCCGCGCGGTGCCGCGCGCAGCTCGACGGCGTGACGATAGAGAAGAACGTGCGCATCGAAGGCGACACGCTGGCGGTGCTTTATAGTCTTGAGGCGCGGCGCGCTATCGAGGGCGAGCTGAGCGTGCAGCTCGACTTCGCGCTGCCGAGCGCCGCCGGCCC
>DATFYX010000046.1 GCA_035314825.1 Candidatus Eremiobacteraceae bacterium | reverse complement strand
CATCGGGGCGCCGAGGATCAGCGCGAGGGAGAGGGCTATGATCTTGTGCGCGTTCTTCATCTGAGCCATTCCTTTTCAGAGAGCGGCGGGGTCTTTTTGCGCCCCGTCCGTCGCCCGAGCAACCGGGCATGGCTTGATGGTACTCAGCGCAGGCCCCGCCTAAATCCGGGGCGCTACGGAGAAAAATGCGCTTGGCCGGCATGAATACGGGTCCGGCGAGGGAAACGGGACGGGCGTGAAGCCGACCTTGCGCTCGGTTCTCGCCGCTTTGGTCCTGCCGGCCGCGTTGGAGCTAGCGACCGCGATGGTGTATCCGTGCCTGGCGAATCAGGCCGGCGGGCCCGCGCAGGCGATTCACGCGCGACCAACACCGCGTCCGACGCCACGCCCGACCCCGGTGCCGGTGCTGCCCGCACCCTACGCACTTCACTATACGACAAACCCCGACACCTGCGTGCATGCCGGCGACGGGCCCACGCAGTGCTCGTGGTTGACGCACGCTAAGGCAGTCGACGTATACTGGTCGTGGAAATGCAGCGGCAAGGATTGCGCCCTCGAGGGCTTCCATCTGCGGCTTGCCGGCGGTGGTCATGCCGGTGGCCCGGGGAAGACCGTTAACATCTCGAGCGGGCGCTTCGTCGTCCAGGACGAACCCAAAAGCGGATGGCACGGCGTGTGCTACGTCGTGACCGCCTACCCGTTGTCGCTGCACACCGCCGCCGAATCCAAGCCGAGTGCGAGGATCTGCATCCACGACACGTCCAAGACCGTGATTATCAAGCCGGATAAGCTCCGTGGCTACGATCGAATATATTCGGTCTTGTATCAAGACAACCAACCAAAGGTGCAGACCTCCCCCGCAACGGCGTACTCGCCGCTCACCGTCGGCGGACAATTCGATCCCACGAACCAAAGCCAGGTGAACATCTTCCAGCGCGCTGCCTACCAGTTCGATCTCTCGTCTCTCAGGGGCAACAGCCTGTTCGGCGGAAGCTTCGCCTACGATCGCGGACCTGCTGAGCCGTCCAGCAGCTGTGCGGAGCTTCATGAGGCGCCGAGCGGCTGGGCGAGCTCGTCCTGGATCGCCCCGACCGACCGCCCGCTTCCCGGAAAGTTCGCGAGGAGCGGTTCGACCATGTCGTGGCCTATCGACAATCTCGTGGAGCGGTGGAACCGCTCGACGCCGTTCGCGCTGTTCCTCGAAGAGATCTACGGCGTAGGTCCCGCCGAGCAAATCAAGAGCAGCGTCATGCCGTACTCGTTCTCGTGCCAATCGGTCATCATCCACCCGCGGCTGGTGCTGAAGGTCGGTGTTACCGTCTAGTTCGCGGCGCGGGCCATGTGCGCGATCAGCTCGGCGCGCGATGCGAGACCCAGCTTGTTGAGGATGGCCGAGGCGTGGCTTTCGACCGTGCGTTCTCCAAGCGTCAGCGCCTCGCTGATGGCGCGGTTGGATTTGCCCTGCGCGATGAGCTGTCCGACCTCGAGCTCTCTGGGGCTCAAGCCCTGCGGGCCCGAGGCGCGGGGGCGGCCGCGCCGCCGAGCGGCCGTTTGCAGCCGTTGCGCGTCTCTGCGGTCGCCTATCTTCGTGTAGAGCTCGAGCGCGACGTCGCGCTGCCCCGCGGTTTCGAGCGCTTGCGCTTCGTAGAGCTGCCAGCCGAGGTCGTGGAACTGCGCTGCTGCGCGCTCGCCGTGCTCGCGCGCCTGTGCGGTGCGGTTCTCGCGCTGCGCCAGGCGCGCGTCGAACAGGTCGAGGTATGCGCGCGCGTCGTGCTCTTTCTCATGTTTGACTTTACCAGCGCGTGCGAGCAGCTCGCGGGCGTGTTTGACCTGCTCGGGATCGCCGTGCATCGCGATGTGGACGAAGATGACGTTGTCGGTCTGCTTGTCGGCCAGCGCGTCAAGCGCTTGCAGCGTGCGGTCGATGATGCTGCGCGCGTCGTCGAAGCGACCGCGCGCTACGTTGTAGTCGACGTACGCGCATGCGGCATACGGCACGGCGCTCTCGTCGAGCCCTTCGATGAGATCGGCGAACTTTCGGCGCGCGCTGCGTTCGACCAAATCCTCGTCGAGCACCAGCAGACCGACGGCAATCCCAACGTGGGCTGCGACGACGTCGAATTTTTGGAGGTCGATCCCCATGGCGAGCGCCTGCGCGACGAGCTCGCGCGCACGCTCGAGGTCGCCGAAGCGGTAGCACGTGAGCGCGTACTGCAGCAGGCAGAAACCGGCGGAGACGCTGCGCAGCCGATGGGTCTTGATCAGCTCTCGCGCGCGCTCGAAGAGCGCGCGCGTCTGGTCGCGGGCGCGCAGTTTGCCCAGGTTGACGGCGACGTTGCCAAGCGCCCGCACCGCGCCTTCGATGTCGCCTGAGTCCTGTGCGATCTGGGCGGCGCGCTCGCAGTCTTGGAATGCGCCGACCGCGTCACCGGCGGCGACAAGGGCGATCGCCCGGAACTGATGCAAGCGCGACTCCTCGGTGTGTGGCCGCTCTCCGCGGTAGCGCTCGGCCTGGGCGAGATGCTCAAGCGCTCCGGCCGCGTCGTCTTGGAAGACGTGCAGTCCCGCGAGGCTGACGTGCGCGCTGAAATACAGGACATCGTCCGGGCCGGTCGCGGTGTCACGCGCGCGCTCGAAGAATCGCTGTGCGCCTGCGACGTCGCCGGTGTTGAACGCCAGGTGGCCGGCCTCAAGAGAGACCGCGCCGATGCTGGCGGCGTCGCCCGCGCGCGCGAAGAGCTCGAGCGCTGTGTCGAAAGATTCGCGCGCACGTATCGCCGAGCCGCCGTGATGCAAGCTCAGCGCGAGCTTGCGGTGCAGTTCTGCGCTGCGTCTGTCCGTGAGATCGGGCGCTTCGAGTGCGCGCTCGTAGAATTGCGCCGCCGACGCGTGCGCGAAAGCCGCCTCGGCTTGATCGCCGGCGCGCTCGTCGTAGGCGGCTGCTTTGGCGGGCTCGCCGGCGCTGCGCCAATGGTATGCGACCTCGATCGCGCTGTGCTGCGGCCGGCGCTCCTGCGCGGCGGCGATCTTGGCGTGCAACGTCTTGCGCTGCGCGCTCAGGAGCTGGTTGTAGATCGCGTCGCGCGTCAGCACGTGGCGGAAGACGAATGCCGGCTGCGCTCCGTTCTCCTCGACGATCAGCTGTTGATCGCGCGCGCGTTTGAGCGCTTCGAGCACCTGCTCGACCGGACGCTCCGCGATCGCCGCGGCGTACTGAGGTGAGAAGTGCCGGCCGATGACCGCGGCTCGCTCGAGGACGGCGCGCGTGTCGTCGTCGCATTGATGGAAACGCTCGAGAACGATCTGTTCGATCGTGGAGGGAATGTTGCCGCGCGCAGCCGGCGCAGCGGCGGTGTCGAGCAGCGAACGAAGCAGCTCTTCTGCGAACAGAGGGTTGCCCTCAGCTTTGTCTCGTACGGTCTCCGCGACCTCGGCGGATCCTGGGCGGCCATCGACGATTTCGTGGATCATGGTCTGGATGTCGGCGTCGTCGATCGGCGCAAGGTCGAGCCTGGCGACCGTCGGATTACGCGCCAGCTTGGCCAGCGTGGCGCCCAGCACGTCGTTGCGCCGCGTGTCGTCGGTGCGCAGCGTTGCGACGATCAACACGCGCGAGTCGCCGATCGAGCTCGCGACGTGTGCGAACAGCTCCAACGAGTCGCTATCGGCCCACTGCAGATCCTCGATGACGATGATAACCGGTTGTTCCTTTGCAGCATCGTGGAGCGCGCGGACGATCGTCTCGAACTTCGCCCATTTGTCGACCTGCGGCGCCAACTCGTGGCCCGTCAATTCGCGGTAGACGGCAAGAAACGGCACGTATGGGATGTGCAAATGCTCGAAGCACTGGCCTCGTGCGACGCGGCGCTGCGCCGCGGCATTCTGGCACAACTGCGTGACGAGCCGGCTCTTGCCGATACCGGCATCGCCGACGATCAAGACCGTCGAGCCGCGGCCATCCGCCGCGGCCTCCGCGCGCGCACGTAAGTCGGCGAGTTCCGGCTTGCGACCCGCAAAGCGTCGAAAAACGACCGCCATCTGTACCGTCACGCGCTGCGCTTCGACGGGTGCGGCGCGAATGCTAGTGCAGACCCAGCTCCGATACCAGGCGGGCCACTTTCTGCAGCTGCGCGGGATATGGGGTGTCGCGATCGCTTCTGCCTAGGTTGCAAAGGCGATGGGCCAACCGGAGATTGTCGAGCTCTCCCCTTCTGCCTCCCTTGCTCACATGGATGATATGGTCGACGGTTGGTGCGCAGGGATGGGTCTGTCTCTTTTCCCCGTTGCGGCCGACAAAGGGCGCGTTGAAATAGATCGGGAGATGGCAGATCTGACAGCGTTTCCCATCACGTTTGATGAGCGTCCGCATGACGGAGCGCAGCGTGACTTTGCTCATCGCGTCATCGAACCCTGAATCTTCCCCGATCAAGGCCGTCGCGGATGCGGTGCGCAATTGAGCGCGCATCGGCTTCGTCGTCGCAGATCTCATCATGAGGAGATCCTTCGAACAGGCCGTAGAAATCTCGGTAAACGCCGTAGTCCGAAATCGTGCCCTCAGGCCGGCCAGCGGCTCGCTTCTCGCACACGTCGAGGCTCGGCCTTACGATCACAAAGTCCAAGGGAATCTCTTTCAAGATTTTGCGGGCCGTCTCTAAGAATTCCGGCGGAAACGAGAAATCTAGGAGCACTTCATATCCGCCCCGGGCAAGGGGTACCGCGGCAGCCGTGATGGAGCGCATGAGCAGTGGGAATCGCTCTCTTCTCGTGGCCGCACCCGGCTTTGTAAAGAGCGCCCAAAACGAATCGCCCTCCAGATAGCAGAGAGGCGCAGGCGTTATCTCGATCAACTCCTGCGCTATGGTGGTCTTTCCTGCGGCGACCGGTCCGGTAAGCATCACAACGGCCATGACGGTCCTCCGATAGGCACGCGGTTCAAATCGGACGTTTGCGTGGCGTTCCCGCGCCATTGACGGCCCGCGCTACGGTTTGAGGCGCGAACTCTATGACGCGCAAGAGATTGCGCGCCGGCTGATCCGGCTTCGACCGTCCCTGTTCCCACTGCTGCACTGTTCGTTGGCTAAGGCAGAAGCGTTTGGCAAATGCACTTTGAGATAAACCCAATCTGCGCCGAATCAACTTGACGTTTGGCGTGCGGGGGTTAAGTACTCTGCGCCACTTCGCGCCTCCGAGCTTAATGCCGAATGCCCGTCGCTCTTCGTCCGCGAGCCGCTCGATCGTGGCCTGATCCTGGGACCTGACCAGCGCCCAATTAATTCTTCCCTTCATCTCGATACCCCATGTGTCGGGCGTAGTCGTCGATCTCAGCTCGGTCCGATCGCCACGCCGTTATGATACGCTTGCGCCTACCTCGTGTCGTATAGACAGCGGTGATAAATAAACCGTGGATTCTCCCAATCGCGACCAGTCGTTCCTCAGTGTACTCACGATCGTCCAGACGGACATAGATATGAGATTCTGTGGTGAGCATCTCAGCGACGAGCCTGAAATCGAATGCATGCCGTGCATGGACTTCCTCGCTCTTGGTAATGTCCCATTCAAAATATTCGTCGACGTAGTCTGCCATGACGACCACACACGCGACCATACGTTAACAACGTACTACGTTGAAAGCGTATGCCGTCCCACACGCGGCGCTCGGT
>DATFYX010000045.1 GCA_035314825.1 Candidatus Eremiobacteraceae bacterium | reverse complement strand
GCTTGCCGAGCGCCCGCAAAACGACGGAATCGCCCGGCAGTGGCTCGAAAAGGACGGTCATATGGGGGTATCGCTTAGAGCCTATGAATGGCTGTATGGTAGACGTACTTTAGCGTAAGGAGTAACATGAAGCGTTTGGGGGTTCTGATCCTCAGCATCGCACTTGGCGTAGCGCAGTCAACCGCTGCAGCTCAGGCAGCGAACGTCGGTTTACCCGTTTATCCGGGCGCAGCCAAATCGAAAAACCCCGCACTGAGTGTCACAGCAAACCGCTGCGGCCATAGTGTGTCCAATACCGTGTACACGGTAGATGCCGGTGTCAAAACCGTTTCCGATTGGTACGTCGCTCACGTCCCCGGCAGCGCCCACGTCGATTACAGTAGCAGCGGAGGCGGAACCCTGGTATTCGCACCCAGTGGAGCGGCCGTCATCGCGATCTCGGGGTCCATCGCCAAGAGCGCGGCTGGCCCAGTTTTACTCAACCTTGCGACCTACGATCCCCCGCTCTCATCAAGCGAACGGCAAACGATGCAAGAGTTGATAGGAGGCGACTCGGCAGCAAAGCAGCGAGCCAGCGCGGCGATGAAAGCAAAGTGTGGACCAAACAGCACATTGTAGCGAGGAAGGGATATGGGTATTGTCGTGATGTTCGCGTCCCTCGTGCTCGCTGCGGCGTTGTCGGCAACGGCGGCGCCGCTCGCCGGGCTGCACTATCTCGTCGGTACGTGGAACTGCACGTACCGCGCGGGAGCGGTACGCTTGGCCTACGATGCCACGTACGCGTACGATCGCGACGGCCACACCTTGCGGCAGATCGCTTCCTGGGCAGGCGGCGGCGACGAAGAGCTGCTCGCGTATGACGCACAGCGCGGCGGCTGGACGGCGGTCGTTCTCGACGACCATGGAACCGCCACGATCCTGCGCGCGACCGGCAGCGATCCGAACCACATCGCCTACCACAGCGTTTACCCCGACGCAAGCATCGTCACAACGTTCGATCGCATCTCGGCGACGGAGTACACGCAGCACGCGACGGTGCGGTCGGGTGGTAAAACGATCACCTCCGTCGACACCTGCTTGCGCGGCGCTCGTTAGCACGGCGCATTCGCTTTTGATCGGGTAAGAAGAATGAAACGTGTCACCGGAATCGGCGGAGTCTTTTTTCGCTCAAAGGATCCAACGGCAACCAACGCGTGGTACAAGGAGCATCTTGGCGTACCGGTCGGCGACGACGGGCATGCGTCATTCCGGTGGCGCGACGACGAGCAGCCGCAACGCCGGGGCATGACGGTTTGGGCTGCATTTGAGGCGGATACCGACTACTTCGGCAAGCCCAATCAGCAGTGGATGATCAACTACTGCGTTGAAGACCTCGACGCGCTTCTCGAGGAGCTGCAGCGCGAAGGCGTAGAGATCGTTCCCCACCGCGAGGAATACGAGTACGGGAAATTCGCTTGGATCGTCGACCCCGACGGCAACCGCATCGAGCTTTGGGAGCCGCCGCGAAGCGACAAGGGAAGTTGACTTCAGCGTAAGACGGTCTTCGCCTCTTGAGCTGCCAGCGGGGCAGCCTTGCCGCCAAGCGGCGGCCAACCGCTGAGCGGGCAAGCGCCACACGGAGGTAGAACCGTCGCACCAAACGGTTCCAGCCATCCTTAGCGCATTCTTGATTTCGCATGAAGCTCGTGGGGTGCTCCATTTCCTCGACCACCCGAAGGAGCGAACCGATGCAAGACACTGATCGCACGATTTTGGGCCGGCGCGTGACCCGGCGCCGTTTTCTGACGATCGCTGGGACGTCCGCCGTTGCGGTTGCGGTCACCCAACCGCTTTTCAGCTCGCAGGCTCTCGCCGCCCCGCTCACGCGCTTTGACGTCGGCGGGCTTACCGCGACGAGCCCGACCATCAAGTCATTTATCGCGGGCATCAAAGCGATGAGGATGCTCCCAAAAACCGATCCGACGAGTTGGCAGTATCAAGCCGCGATCCACGGGTATGCACCCATCACATCATCGCCACCCACGGCGTGGGGCACCTGCCAACACGGCAACGAGTTCTTCTGGTCGTGGCATCGCATGTATCTGTATTGGTTCGAGCGGATCGTCCGCAAGAAATCCGGCGATTCGAGCTGGACGATACCGTTTTGGGCATGGGACTCGCCAAGCGAGCTGCAGATACCGGCACTGTTCCGGGAAAAGAAGAAACTGCCCACGCTCTACTCGGTCAACCGCCTGCCGGCGATGAACGCGGGTGCAATGCTGACGGCAGTCGAGACCAGCACCACGAGTGCGTTCATGGCGACGTCGTTCTGGACGGGAACGGGCAGCGGCGCAGTCGAGCAGTTTTCATATCCGCACAACCATGTGCACGTCGCGGTCGGGGCGGGTTTTGCCGACCCCACGGTGACAGCCCTCGACCCGCTCTTCTGGCTGCATCACTCCAACTGCGACCGGCTCTGGGAAGCGTGGCGCGGCAGCAGCGGAGGTAGCGATCCGACGAGCGATTTGGGCTGGACGGGCAAGACGTGGACGTTTTTCGACGAGAACGGCAAAGCCGTCACCATGTCGGATTGCGACGTGGTCAATGCGGCCCAACAATTGAAGTACCGCTATCAAGGCGGACCCACGCTAGCGGTGGAAATGTGCCCGAACCTTGTGGCGCGCATGTTGCCACACTTCGCCGTCTTTCCGCTTTCGATCTCGATTCCGCCGCTTGGCGCACAACCGGTACGCGTTCCGCTGCAGATCCCGGCGGACGCGCGTCAGAAACTGATGAACATCGCGGCCGACCCATCGAAGACGGTGTACTTGCACCTCGAGGACGTGACCGCCCCGACGCAACCCGGCGCGGTCTGGGCAGCGTTCGTCGGACCGCCCTCCGCACCGAGCGCAGCGGTGCTGTCCGGCGCCCAGCCGGCCGATGCGCAAGATCCGTACTTCGTCGGCGCTGTCTCCCTCTTCGTGAACGGAGTGCAAGACGAGATGGACATGCGCGCGCAGGTGGCGTTGCCGCTCAACAAGGCGCTGCTTGCGTCGCGTAACGCCTCGACGCTTGAGATCACGTTCGTGACCCAAGGCGTCATGCTCAACGGCGTGCAGGTGCGACCGCAGGTCCGCGCGAGCGTGAACATCGGCAAGGCCACCATTCTCGTCGAGACACACACGGCGGGGAATGCAAAGAGTCAATAACCGCCTAGCGCGGCCCACGTCGACGATTCGCTTCAGCGGCAAGTTGCTTCGGCCTACGGCAAACGAAAAAATTGCATCGTGGACCATTCTTGCTCTCCCCGAGAGCGCGAGCGCAAAGCTCCCATCGCGAGGCACGGCGATGGTCGAGGGAACTATCAATGGCTTCCCTTTCCGGGCAGCTCTCGAATCAAACGGCAACGGCAGTCGCTGGCTCAAGGTTACAAAAGCCCTGCGCGATGCTGCAGGCGCGGACGCTGCAGGCACGGTAGCTGTGGAGATCACGCGGGCCGGAGAAGAACCGGAGACCAGGGTGCCAATGGACTTACGCGATGCCCTCGCAGCTGCCCCGCTGGCGCGGAGATCGTGGGCGGATATCACGCCAATCGCGCGCCGGGACTGGATCCTCTGGATAAGCTCAGCCAAGCAACCGGAGACGCGCGCGCGCCGGATCGAAAAAGCTTGCGACATGCTTGCATCCGGAAAGCGACGAGTATGTTGTTTTGGCGGTATGAAGTGGCTTATGAAGGATCACGCTACATCGCGCGGATGGCTTCAATTGCCGAAATCACGCCCTTAGTGGCGCGCCAGCTGGGTGATCTGAATGAGGTTGCCGCAGGTGTCGTTCGCCATCGCGATGGTCGCGAAGGTCACGTCGGTCGGCGGCATCGTGAACTCGGCGCCGCGGGCCTTGATCCGCTCGTGATGGCCTTTGACATCTTCGGTGAAGAAGATTGCCGCGGGCCGGTTTTGTTGAAACATCGCCTGCTGGTACGCTTTGGCGGCGGGGTCGTCGTTCAGCGCCAGCTGCAGCTCAGTGCCGTCCGGCTCTTCGGGTGAGACCACGGTCAGCCAGCGATACGGGCCCTGACTGAAATCGGCCTTCTTCGCAAAGCCGAATACCTCCGTGTAGAAGCGCAGGGCCTTGTCCTGGTCGTCCACGTAGACGCTGGCCAGTTTGATTTTCATTTCGTTTTCCTCTTCGGGCGAGCTGGGGGAGCCGAGGTGTTCAGCGCCACTGCGTCGCGGACGAGAGCCTTGAAGGCGGACTCGTCAACTTTCCCGCGTTCGTGCAAGTCGATGGCACGCCGCACGTTGCCGTCAAGGCTGGAGTTGAAGAGCTTCGCAGGGTCTTTCAGCTGAGCACCCTTGGCGAATGTCAGCTTGACCACGGCCTTGTATGTCTCGCCCGTGCAGATGATCCCGTCGTGAGACCACACCGGAACGCCTCTCCACTTCCACTCTTCGATGGCCTCGGGATCGGCTTGTTTGATCAGGAAGCGCATGCGGGCGAGCGTCTTGCCACGCCAGTCGTCCAGCTCCTTGATCCTCGCGTCTATCAACCGAGATGGTGATTTGACTCTCTTCGAGCTGCCGTTCTTTTTCTTCATGGGCTTCCCAGTACTACACAGGTCTCCAAGCTTCCGGCCACCGTCGCTCCTTATCGAAGCCTAGCCGTGAGCTCCGCTCAGCGCTCCAGCGCGCGATCTTCCTCGAGCCATACGTCGGAAACCGGCCGGCGCGCGCGGCTGCGCGGGTACGCCCCATCCGGGTAGCGCACGAACCAGCGGAAGCTCGCGTCGACCAAGTACTCGAAATTCTCAAAGACGGAATCGCCTTGCGCGCGCCGCAAGATGGCGATGGCCGGCGCCATGGTGTCCCAATCGCCAGACGCTTGAGCGGACCAGAGATCGCAGGCGAGGTCTTCATCGATAATCCCACGCTTGACGAACAACCCGAGCCGTTCGTAGTGGTTTCCGAGGAAGACGATCGGGCGCGCGGCCGGCCCTGTTGGAATCGAGCTCAACGCCTTGCGGAACTCGGCATCGTGCATGCGGGGCTCGAGTTCATCGCGGATGAAACGGCGCGCTTCCTGGCAGCGCTCGCTTTCCAGCATCTCGCCGATGTGCAGAACCGCGGCGATCTGGTTGCTGGCGCGGGCGTGGCGCAGCTGGACGACCGCGACGATCGCCGTCGCGCCGATGACCACAAACGTGCCGACGGCAGCGATGGTACTGAGCAGCTCCATCGACATTTCGCGCGGGTTCGCGACGTCCCCGGTTTGACCTCTGAAAGAATGTGCTGCGGCCCTTCGATGTCGAACGTGAAACAGCGTGAACGATCAATTGCGCACCGACCTTGACCGCATCAACGATCGCCTGAAGACCCTTCAGGTGCGGCTTTGACTATGCCGGCAAACAGCGCGAGATAGCGGCGCTCGAAGCGCAGTCGCACGCGAACGACTTCTGGAACGATCCCCACAGCGCCCAAAAGCATATGAAACACCTGGCCGACCTCAAGGCCGAGGTCGAACCGTTGGCACGCCTTGAGGGGAAAGCGCGCGAGCTGGCTGAGTACGTCGCGCTCGAAGAAGGCGACGCTGCGCTCGAAGCGGAGATCCGCGTCGAGCTGGAACGCCTGCGCACTGACCTTGACTCCGCAGAGACCACGGCGATCTTGGACGGCGAGTTCGACAGCCACGGCGCTATTCTGACGATTCACGCGGGAGCGGGCGGCACCGAAGCCTGCGATTGGGCCTCGATGCTGCTGCGCATGTACATGCGCTGGGCCGAACGCCACGGCTATCGCGCCGAGATCGTCGACAGCCTCGAGGGCGAAGAGGCGGGGATCAAGAGCGCCACGCTCGTCATCGAAGGGCGCAACGCATACGGCTATCTGGAGAGCGAACGCGGCGTGCACCGACTGGTGCGCATCTCGCCGTACGATGCGGCCAAGCGCCGTCACACTTCGTTCGCCTCCGTGGATGTCACTCCGGAGCTCGAAGAAAGCGACGAAGCGGTCGAGATCAAACCGGACGAGCTCGAAGTGGAGACCTACAAGAGCGGGGGCGCCGGCGGCCAGTACGTGAACAAGACCGAGAGCGCCATCCGCATCACCCACAAGCCGACCGGCATCATCGTCGCGGTGCAGAACGAACGCTCGCAGCTGGCCAATCGCAATCGCGCGATGAAGATGCTGGCTGCCAAGCTCGCGCAGCGCCGGCGCGAAGAGCAGGCCGCCAAACTCGCGCAGCTCACCGGCAAGAAGAGCGCGATCGAATGGGGCAGTCAGATCCGCTCGTACACGCTGCAGCCGTACACCATGGTCAACGACCATCGCACCGAAGTGAAGATCTCAGATGCGCAGCGCGTGCTTGACGGGGACCTGGATCAGTTCATGCTTGCATATCTGCAGGCGCGCCGCGCGGCGTAGCCGGAGCGCTCATCGCCAGGAAGCTCATCAACAGGCCGATGAGCCCGGCGATAAAGGGCAGACCCGCCCAGATATGCACCTTATAATAGATGGGATAACCGCGCGCGAGATACGTCGCGTAGTGCGCTGCGAAGTATAAGAACGGTACCGCGAACGCCACCAGGCGGAACTGCGCGATGCGCTGCGCCGACGGCCGCAGCCACGCGACAAGCGCGTCGCTGCATAGCCCGGCGATCGCGACGCCGAGGATCTGCTCGTTGCCGCCCTGCTGCGTCTCCATCAACAGCGAGTTGATGAGCAGGATCGCAGTGATCGCGCCGAACGGCAGCCGCGCGCCCCATTGGCGTACGGCGTACAGCACGACGCCGCTGAGCAGCGCGGCATCGAGCAGCTGCACCGTCACCGAGCGATCGATCTTGAGCTCGAGCAGATCGGACGAAGGCCTGGGACCGATGCCCCATGCGGCGAGCGCTGGCGCGAACTGCGTCATGAACGTGAGGCCGCAATACAGCCAGGTCAGCGAAAGGACGGCCGGCCAGAGCGCGGAACCCCGTGCTTCGTCGCCTCGAGCGATGGCGGCGCGCAGCGGCCCAGTCAGCACGAGCGCCATGCCGGTCGCCAGTCCGAGATGCGTCGGGCTGAGCAGCGCCTCCGTATCCTTCTCGATACCGAAGCGCATGTGCCAAAGCATGTCGCCGAGTCCGCTGAGCGTGAATAGCACGATGCCGAGCGCCGACCACACGTAGCCGGTCGGGATCGCGCGCCCTAAACGGTCGAGTAAACTCGACCGCTCCATCTGTTTCGGACGCTCGCGCAAACCGGCAAGCGAGTAGGCGCCGAACACCAGCGCGAGTAGAAGGAACGCGCCGTAGAACATCGCGTGCCAGGGCGTGAAGAAGGTCTCGATGCGGTCGAGATGGTTGTGCGCCCAGCCGTCGACGTACAACCCGCCGACGAACAGCCCGCTCAAGCCTACCATCACCCAATCGAACGTCAAACTCGAACGGTCGAGGTCGCGGCTCGAAGTCCGTTCTGGTACCAGGGCCGTTGCGGTTGCCATCGGGTGCGGAGGTTCGGCGAGGTACCGGCAAGAATACTGCTCGCGTATCAACCCGCGGCTGCCGCCAGACCAAGAGAGAAACGGGCGGCGCACGACGGGAGAAGGGGGTGGTCGCCGTCAGTACAGACAGTCCAACGTTTCATCAAAGCCTGACCGTCGGCGAAGCATTTGCTCTCCACCCTGGTGCGAGAGCAGTCTTCGCCAACTTTCACCTCGGGGGATGCGCCCACTGCGCGATCTCGGAATTCGAGACGATCGAGCAAGTGAGCGAGGGTTACGGCATCCCGCTCTCCATGATCTTGGACGCGCTCAACGCGCTGCCGCCCATGGAGCCTGCGACGGTCCAGAAAGCCTCGTAGCCCGAAACGGTCGAATAAATTCGACCGCCCATGCGGAACCACCCGACGAGCGTCTGCAAGACGCTCGTTTTTTTTAGAGAAGCAGGCTGCATGTCCGCGATATCGGTCATCGTGGTGAGCTACGATGCCGCCGACGAGCTTGAAGAGTGCCTGCGCTCCATCGCCGGGCTGCCGGAGGTCAAAGCAGACCCCGCCTTCGCGCAAGTGATCGTCTCGGACAACGGTTCGAGCGACGACAGCGTGGCACGCGCCAAAGCCGCGTACCCTGGTGTGACCGTCATCGAGAACGGGCAGAATTTTGGTTTCGCCAAGGCGTGCAATATCGGCGCGCGCGCGGCGAGTGCTCCTGTGCTGCTCTTCCTCAATCCGGATGCGCGTGCCCAGCCAGGCTTGCTCGCCAACGCCGTCACCTATTTCGACGCGCATCCCGACGTCTCGATGGCCGGCGCCAAACTGCTCAATGAAGACGGCAGCGTCGCGCCGTCGTGCGGTGAGTTCGACACCTGGTGGCAAGCATTTCTGCGCAGCTCCGCCTGGGGCGAGCTTCCCTGGTTCCGCGCGCAGTCAAACGGCTACGCGCTACGCAATTTCGACTATTCGACCGAGCGCGACGTCGATTTGGTCGTTGGAGCCGCCATGTTCATCCGGGCCGACGCGTTCGCGCGCCTCGGCGGTTTCGACGAGCGCTTCTTCCTTTATCACGAGGAGATCGACTTCGCGCATCGCCTGCGGGACCAAGGGGGACGCGTCGTCTTCTTGCCGCAATGCGTCGCGATGCACAAGTCCGAGCAAGGCGGCAGCCGCAAGCGGTGGGGGCGTCTCGGCGTGCTCAACTGGCGCCAGCGCAGCCGGCGGCTCTATTGGATCAAACACCATGGTCTCGCGTGGTATTGGTCGCTCTCCGCCGCGCTGGTCGCGCGCTACGTCCTCTACGCCGCGATCTTCGTCGCGCTCGTGCTTGCAGTGCGCGCCGGGGTGCACGCATTGGTGCACGGATGACGGATCATGCGGCGCGAGCGGCCGAGCTGGCTCGATTGCATGACGTGGTCGAAGCGTGCCGGCGCTGCCCGATCGGCTACACGCGGACGAAGGTGGTCTGCGGCGTCGGCGATCCGACTTCAGCGCTGGTGATCGTGGGCGAAGGACCGGGGGAACAGGAAGACAAGCAAGGCGCGCCGTTCGTCGGCCGCGCGGGCGAACTGCTCACCAAGATGCTCGCAGCGATTGATCTGGGTCGCGAGGACGTGTTCATCACCAATACGATCAAGTGCCGCGCGACCACCGATGAAGGCGGTCGCATCGCTAATCGGGCGCCGATGCAGGAAGAGATGGCGAACTGCCGCGAGTATCTGGAGAAAGAGCTCGAAGTCGTGCGGCCGCGCGTCATCCTCGCGCTGGGCGCGCCGGCCGCGAAGTCGTTTCTCGGACCAGGCTTTTCCATCACCCGCCAGCGCGGCATGTGGTACGCGGGGCCGCACGGCGCGGATCTCATGGCTACCTACCACCCGGCGTATATCTTGCGGCTGACCGGCGGAAACATGACCGCCGTGAAGAAACTAGTGTGGGCTGACCTGCTGGCGGTGCGGGCAAAGCTCGACGCGGCAGAGCTCGACGCGGCAAAGCTCGCGGCGCACGATGCGCCGGCAGCACACGCGCCACCCGAGGACGACAAAGAATTGAAGCTGGAGCTGTGACGACCACGACGATCAAACCGGCGCCGCAGCCGGCCGCCGGCAAGCGCGATGCGTTCGCCATCTGGTGGGATGCGCGCGCGCACGAGGCCGGCTTCGAAAGCGCCGATGCGCTTGCGCAGGCATTCGAGCTGCCGCGCTACCGCCTCGCGCAGATCTATCGCGCCGCCGCCAAGGAGCTCGTGCCCAGCTTCGATCAGATCAGCGTGCTGCCGCGCGCGCTGCGCGACCGTCTCGGCAGCACCATGAAGCTTTCGAGCCTCAAGCTGATCCACGAGGCGACGTCGAGCGACGGCCAGACCACGAAGCTGCTGTTCGGGCTCGCGGGCGGCAACGAGGTGGAGGCCGTGCTCATGCGCCATCGCGGCGGGCGTACCACGGCATGCATCTCATCCCAGGCGGGCTGCGCCCTCAAGTGCGACTTCTGCGCGACCGGACAAGGCGGTTTCTTCCGCAACCTGACCGCGCTTGAGATTTTCGACCAGGCGATCGAGGCCGCGCGGCGCGCTCGCGCGGAAGACCGGACGCTCACCAACATCGTGTTCATGGGCATGGGCGAACCATTCCTCAACTACGACAAGGTGATGGATGCCGTCGCGCTGCTCAACGATGCGAACGGCTTCAACCTCGGTGCGCGCCACATGACCATCTCGACGGCTGGCGTGGTCACCGGCATCGAGCGCTTCACGCGCGAAGGCATCCAGGTCAATCTCGCGATCTCGCTGCACGCGGCCGACGATGTCCTGCGCACCAAGCTCATGCCCATCAACAAGAAGTGGTCGATCGCCAAGCTGATGGCCGCCACAAGGGCGTACGTGGCGCACACGCACCGCAAGGTGTTCTACGAGTACATCATGCTCGCGGGCGTGAACGACTCGCCCAATGACGCACGACAGCTCGCCGACCTGCTGGGCGGTCCGCTCCATCACGTCAACCTGATCCCCTACAACGCGACCGCCGCTGCATACGGCCGCTCGTCCCCAGCTGCGACGCACCGCTTTCAAGAGATCCTGCGCGAGCGCGGCGTGCCGAGCACGCTGCGCCACACGATGGGCGACGACATCGCCGCCGCGTGCGGCCAGCTGCGCGTCGACCACGCCCAGACGGCGTAGTCCGAACCGGAGGCGACGTCTTGCTCGAGGTCCGCAACATCTCTAAGTCATTCGGCGCGACCGTGGCCGTCAGCGATCTGTCGTTCAGCGCGCAACAGGGCGCGGTCTTCGGCTTGCTCGGTCCGAACGGCGCGGGCAAGACCACGACGATCCGCATCGTGCTCGACATCCTGCAACCGGACAGCGGCTCGGTGAGCTGGCAGGGCACGATCGTCGACGCGGACGTACGCCACACGTTCGGCTATCTGCCCGAAGAGCGCGGGCTCTATCCGCAGATGAAGGTCGCCGACCAGCTGCTGTATTTCGCGGAGCTGCACGGCATGGAGCCTGCGGACGCGAAAAAGCGCATCGGAGAGCTCGCCGACGCGTTCAAGCTCACCGAAAATCTGGGCAAGAAGCCCGCGGAGCTTTCCAAGGGCAATCAGCAAAAAGTACAGTTCATCGCGGCGGTCGTCCACCGCCCGCCGCTGCTCGTGCTCGACGAGCCGTTCTCCGGCTTTGATCCGATCAACGTCGAGATTCTCAAGGATGCGATCCGCGATCTCGTGCGCTCAGGGACGGCCGTCATGCTGTCCAGCCACCGCATGGAGCAGGTCGAAGAGCTCACCAGCGACATCTGCATCATCGACCGCTCGCATGCGGTCGTCAGCGGCAACCTTGCGCAGATCAAGAAGAACTGGCCCGACCGCTTCATCCGCATGACCGCGATCCCGGACCTGAGTTTCATCAGCGCCTTCCCGGGCGCGAGCGTGCGCCCGTCGGAGGACGGCTACGTCAACATCAAAGCGCCACCCGACATCTCGCCCGCACGATTGCTGCGCGCCGCCATCACGGCCGGTCCTGTCGATCATTTCGAGATCGTCGAGCCCAGCCTCAACGACATCTACTTGCAGTACGTCAGAGCTGAGGAGAGCGCGGCGTGAACACGACCGGCATCATCATAAGACGCGAGTACGTCGAACGCATCAAGAGCCGCAGTTTCATCATCGGTACCGCGCTTGTCGTCCTCGGCCTGTTCGCACTTGCGCTGCTGCCGCTATTGGGTCCGTGGCTCGGCAACACGTTCACTCCGAAGATCGTTATCGTAGCAGCGGATCCATCAGTGGCAAAAGCGGTCGCCGGCGCGATCGCTGACGCTTACGACGTCTCGATCTCGGCCGACAAAGCGACCGACGGATCGCTACCCCCCGACGTCGCCGCGCAGGTGAAATCGAAGAAATATGACGGGGCGCTGGTCGCATACCGCACGGCCGATGGGCTCGCGTTCACGTTTTATCCTCGGCAGGCCAGCCTGCTCGAGAAGACCGGCAGCCTGCGCTCCAGGCTGGTGCCGGTCGTCATCAACTCTGAGCTCAGCGGACAGGCCGCGGCGTCGGCCAAACACGCGCTCGATTTCCAGTTCAAGACGGTTGCGCTTAACGAACGCTACAAGAGCGAAAGCGAAGAAACGCTCGCCGGCGGTCTGGTGTACGTGCTGCTCATCTTGCTCTACACGGCGACGATCTTGTACGGCGTACAGGTCGCGCAAGGCGTGATCGAGGAGAAATCCAATCGCGTCATGGAGGTGATGATCGGCGCCGTGCGGCCAGCGCAACTGCTCGCGGGCAAGATCTTCGGCATCGGCGCGCTCGCACTCACGCAGATGGTCATCTTCGCCATCGCAGCCGCGGGCGCGGCCGTATTGCTCGTCGTCGTGATCTCAGGGACCCTTTCGCATGCGGACGCTGCCGCGCTCGCTCGTCAAGCAGCAGCGGCGCAGGCCAACATGCCAAATGCGCCCCATACCGCTGGCCTGCAGTCGGCGATGGCAGGCGCGATCCCCGTCTCGACGCTCATCTATCTCGTCGTGTTCTTCCTATTGGGTTTCTTCTCGTATGCCGCGCTGTTCGCCGGCGTCGGCGCCCTGTGCAGCAAAGCCGAGGATGTGCAGCAGTACAACGGCGTGATAATGATCCCGATCATCCTCGCATACGTCGTCTCGATCTTCGCGATCAACGACCCCGACAAGTCGTTCGCGGTGATCGCCTCGATGATCCCGTTGGTGAGTCCGATGGTCATGTTCACGCGCGTCGCGCTCTCAAGCGTGCCGGCGTGGCAGGTCGGCCTGTCGATCGCGCTCTCGCTGGCGGCTATTTGGGGTCTGACGCGCCTGGCCGGCAGGCTGTATCGCATCGGCGTGCTCATGTACGGCAAACCGCCGAAGATCGGCGACATCTGGCGCGCCATCCGCGCCCCCGGCTAAGATCAGATGCGGCGCGCTCTTGCGTTCGCGCTTGCGGGTTGCCTGATTTCGTCCGCGTCAGTGGAACGTGCGCTGGCAGAATCCGGCGCTTCGGCCAACCCGACGCCGACGCCGACGCCGACGCCGACGCCTACATTTGATCGCGTCGACACGGTCACGCTCATGGCCACGGTCATCGAGGAGCTCCAGCCGAACGAGGGATCGATTCTGCTCGTCACCAGGCCGACGTCTGCGATGCCGCGCTGGGATCCGCTGGTGTTCTGGGCCGGGGTCGGCGCGGACAAGCACCAGCCGTTCCGGCCGGTCGTGTGGACCGTGGCGGACACGAAATCGAAAGGGTACGCGCATGCCCTCATCCGCGCGTACGTGATGGCGGTGATGGACACCGGCGAAGCCGGGCCCAAGTTCAAGCGCGCGTATGATGCAGCTGCGGACGAAGATCTCGCGCTGCCGAGCGATGCGCCCGACCCATACCGCTATCGCCATGCCGTCGCGGAGCCTTTCGTCACCGAGATGACGCAGACCAGCGACACGCGCTGATCCTTATGCGCCGGGCGGAAAAGCACGACGCGGCTTCGAATCTCGACCCGATGGCATCAACCCGACCGAAACCGACGATGGAAGAGATCACGGCGCTCGCAAAGCGCCGCGGTTTTATATTCCCGTCGAGCGAGATCTACGGCGGCATCAACGGCATGTGGGATTACGGGCCGGTCGGGGTCGAGCTCAAGCGCAACGTGCGCGAGGCCTGGTGGCGCGAGATGGTGGCCCTGCGCGACGACGTCGTCGGCATCGAATCGTCGATCATCATGAACCCCGAGGTGTGGCGCGCGTCGGGCCACGTCGAGAATTTCACCGACATGATGGTGGACTGCAAGACCTGCAAGAAACGTTTTCGGGCCGATCACGTCAAGGGCGATCAGTGCCCCGCGTGCGGGAACAAGACGCTCACGGCGCCGCGCGCGTTCAATCTCATGTTCAAGACGTACGTCGGCGCGATGGAGGACCAATCCTCAGAAGCCTACCTGCGGCCCGAGACCGCACAGGGGATGTTCGTCGACTTCAAGCTCGCGTACCAGACCGCGCGCAAGAAACCGCCCTTCGGCATCGCGCAGATCGGCAAAGCATTTCGCAACGAGATCACGCCCGGCAACTTCATCTTCCGCTCGCGCGAGTTCGAGCTGATGGAGATGGAGTATTTCGTCCCCTCAGAGGACGAGGCGGAAGGTCTGCGCTGGTACCGCTACTGGGTCGAGCAGCGCTACCAATGGTGGCTGTCGCTGGGCGTGCAGCCCGAGCGGCTGCGCAAACACGAATACGAAGGCACTGACCTCGCGCACTACAGCAGCGCGACCACCGATCTCGAGTACGATTATCCGTTCGGCTGGGGTGAATTGGAAGGCATCGCACATCGCGGCTGCTTCGACCTCACGCAGCACGTCAAAGCCAGCGGCAAAGATCTTTCATACTTCGACGAAGAGACCAAGGCCAAGTATCTGCCTGCGGTTGTCGAGCCTGCCTTGGGCGTCGATCGCGCGCTGCTCGTCTTCCTTATCGACGCCTATGAGAAGGAAGCGGATCGCGCGGTGCTCCACCTGCACCCGCGGCTTGCGCCGTACAAAGTCGCGGTCTTCCCGCTCGTGCGCAACAAGCCGGACATCGTCGAGCTCGCGTCGCGCATCGAAAAAGACCTGCGCCCGCGCATGCGCACGACGTTTGACGACTCGGGCAACGTCGGTAAGCGCTACTATCGCCAGGACGAGATCGGCACGCCGTTCTGCATCACCGTCGACTACGAGAGCCTAGAAAACAAGGATGTCACGGTACGCGACCGTGATACAAAACACCAAGAGCGGGTGGCGCTCGACCGGCTCGATAGCTATCTACAGGAGAAGCTCGCGTAAAGTCGGTATTTGAGGCCCGACCGCATCGTAAGGAGGTCGAATGTCTACGCGCGTTGTCCGCTTTGCCATCCTTGGTATATTCGTAGGAGCGCTTGCCGCGTGCAGCAGCTCCTCGACCGCGCCCGCCCCGACGCCAATGCCGGGCCACCTGTATGTGAATAACACCTCGACGTCGGTCAAAGGCGTCTCCGTCTATTCGTTGCCCTTCTCGGCATCGAGCACGGCGTTGTACACGGTCTCAAACGGACTTGTCTTTCCTGGCGACGTAGCGGTGGACTCAACGGGCGATTTGGCCGTCTGTGACGGCGCAAACACGGTCCGTTACTACACCGCGCCGCTGTCTTCCTCAAGCACGGCAACCGCCAACATAACAACCGGATGCTCGACGTCGGCTTTTGACGTCAACCGCTCTCTCTACGTTCCGACACAGGGCGCAGCGGTAAATGTCTACGCGCAGCCTATCACGAGCGCTGAGGTCCCGACCACGATCACCAACGGCCTCACGTCGGCCCTCTCCGTGGCCTTCGACGCGTCCGGGCGATTGTATGTGGGCGATGACGGCGGCACGACGGGGGTCCATGTATACAACGCGCCGTACACGGGAGCTCCTGCGTTCTCCATCGCCTGCTGCCCTGGCGGGGGCACCGCACTCCGCGGTATCGCGGTCGACTCGAACGGCGATCTCTTTGTGGCCGAGCTGTTCACGATGAAGATATGGGTTTTCACGGCGCCCTTGTCGGCGGTGAGCACGTCGGCGTATCAGCTCACCGGCGTGACGGTACCCGAGGATATGATGTTCGACGCAAGCGGCAAGTTGTACGTCGTCGACAACACCGACGGCTCGCTGAAGATCTTCACGCCGCCGCTGTCTGGCGCGAGCACGCCGACCGTCATACCACCGTCGGTGACGTTCAACGCGGATTTCGGCGTAGCGGTCGGACCCTAACGAGCGATTTGGCGCGCGCAGCGTTCGTCGCCGTCATCGCTGCGCTGCTGACGGCATGTTCCCAAAGCCCGAACGCCCAGAACCCGAGCGCGCACGGCGCAACGGGTTCGCCCATGCCTCCGGCGCAGCCGTCGCTGTCTCCGTTTCCTGACCGCGCGGAGCAGGCGTTCATCGCGACGATCACACCTGACTTGCACGCGCGTTTTCCTGACGAAAGCGTGGCGCGGGCCGCTGGCTACTTGCGCTACACCGATGAAGATCAAGACGGGATCATTACATACACCGACCGACGCTGGTTCGCCGACGACCCGAAGCACCCGACGCAGCTATGGTACGACGCTCGCGGCCGCTTGATCGGCGCCGACTATACGGCCCACGTCACCGACCGGACGAAGAGGCCGGCGCTGTGGGGACTGCAACCCGGACGGTGGGTGCATTTCATCGCGCACATGCACTACGTCGTGCGCGAGCCCGACGGCATGATGCGCTACGGCTCGCTGCTCAATCCGACGTATCAGGCCAACGGCGGCGACCCTGCGCATCCGTCGGCGCAACCACTCGTCACGTTGGGACTCGCAAAACGACCGAGCGACGTCGTCGCGGTCTTCCAGCTGCCGGAGATCTGGATCGCGAGCATGTGGCTCGTGCCCAATCCGCACGGCGCGTTCGCCGACTCCGATCCGCTCGTCAAACCGATGAACGGCAAACGCATGAACCCTCACCCTATGTGAGCAGCGGAACCTGCGGACGGCGCTAGCGTGTCGAGAGGACGGACGCCCACATGTCGTGGTGGCGGTGGCAGACGCAGCTCGGCAACTGCACGGGAATGGTCACGGTCATATTCCCGCCGCCCGTGACCGTGATCGAGGTCGCCACGCCGGTGGCGGCTTGCTCTGTCGCTGTGAACGCGCCCGACGATGACGCCGGTGAGACGGTCACGAGGCTTGTGTTCGCGCTGACTGCGCTGAACGTTCCACTGTAGTTCGCCTGCGTGATGCTGAACGTCAACGTGCCCGTCGTGCATGTGAAGGTGAGGCTGGTCGGGCTTGCGACCACTTGCCCGAGCGGCGCGGTACCTGATGCGCTGCACGCGCTGATCCCGGCCGCGGCGGCGAGCGCGATGATGCCGCCAAGGGCGAAGGGCATGCGGCGAACTACGAGGGTCAAAGCATTCATCACCATCTCCTCGCAGCCGCCGTTCACTTGACTTGAGATTCGTTCCCGCTGCGACTGCCTTGACGACAAATGAGGCGGGACTTCAACTGTCCCGCGTCAAAGAATGGCTAAGCGAGCCTTCCTTCGCTTTTCTACCGGCTCGCTCGTTTCTCTGGGACCTTCCCGATAGGCGTCCAGAGCCGGGAGAAAGCGGTTTGAAGCCCTCCAAGAGCGCCAAGCAGCCCAAATCGTCCAAGAAGCTCGCTAAGCCCGCCGCGCGCGGCAAAGATGCGGTCAAGACCAACGGCAAGGTCAAGAGCAAAGCCAAACCCGACGGGTTGGCCGGGCTCGTGCTCGCCGAGATCGGTCCAGACGATCCGGTCCGCCGCATTCCGCTGCCCTCGGCCCGAAAGGCGACCTCGCGCAAGCTCGAGCCGCCGACCAAGCTGCACCTCGGCAAGATGACCTACTCGTTCGAGGAAGGCGGCGCGGATCTGCGCGACCTGCTCGGCGGAAAGGGCGCCGGCCTGGGAGAGATGACGCGCATCGGGCTGCCGGTGCCGCCCGGTTTCACCGTGACGACCGAAGTCTGCCGGCGCTTTTTCGAACTGGGCCGCCAGTTCCCCAACGGATTAGAAGAAGAGATCCATCGCCGCGTCGTCGAGCTCGAACGCAAGACCGGCAAGGAGTTCGGCGGAGAGGTCAACCCGCTGCTCGTCTCGGTTCGTTCCGGTGCGCGCGTCTCCATGCCGGGCATGATGGACACCGTGCTCAACCTCGGTCTCAACAATCGCACCTGCAACGCGCTCGTCGTGCTGACCAAGAACGACAAGTTCGCGTGGGATGCATATCGCCGCTTCGTCCAGATGTTCGCGACCGTCGTGCTGGGCATGAAGAAAGAGCCGTTCGAGGAAGTGCTCAAGCGCTACGTCGCCAAGGCGCGCGTCGCGTCGGAGTCCGAGCTCACCGCGCTCGCCTTCCGCAACATGACGAGCGAATATAAGGCACTGGTGCGCCACTACACCAAGAAAGACTTTCCCGAGGACGTCTTCATCCAGCTGCGCATGGCGGTCGAGGCGGTCTTCAATTCATGGAACTCCAAGCGCGCGATCGAATACCGCAAGCATTCGCACTATCCCGATTGGTGGGGCACCGCCGTCAACGTCGTGACCATGGTGTTCGGCAACATGGGCACGGACTCGGGGACCGGCGTGGCTTTCACGCGCGACCCGGCGACGGGCCAGAAGAAACTATACGGCGAGTTCCTGCAAAACGCGCAAGGCGAAGACGTCGTCTCCGGCTCGCGCACCCCGGTGAAGATCTCAGAACTGGAAAAACAGCAGCCCAAGGTCTACAAGCAGTTCCTCGACGCCGCGGACAAGCTCGAAAAGCATTATCACGACATGCAGGACATCGAATTCACGATCGAGCGCGGCAAGCTCTACATCCTGCAGACGCGCTCGGGCAAGCGCGCCGCTGCCGCCGCGGTGCAGATCGCGGCCGACATGGTCAAAGAGCGGCACATCTCGCGCGAAGAAGCGCTCATGCGCATCGAGCCCGCCGCCATCGCCGCGCTGCTGCATGCGCAGATCGATGAAAAGCAAAAAGCGCACGTCATCGTCAAGGGCCTCAATGCGTCGCCGGGCGCGGCGGCAGGCATCGTCGTATTCGATCCGGACGACGCCGTCGAGATGAAACGCCAGAACAAGAAGACCATCCTCGTGCGTCCGATGACGACGCCGGACGACGTGCACGGCATGATCGCGTCCGAAGGCATCCTCACCTCGCAAGGCGGCGCCACCTCGCACGCGGCGGTCGTCGCGCGCGGCATGGGCAAGCCCGCCGTCGTGGGCGCCGAGGCGATGCTCATCGACCTGCGCGCGCGCCAGTTCAGCGTCAAGGGCGAAGTCGTCAAGGAAGGCGACGAGCTGACGATCGACGGCACGACCGGCACCGTGTATCGCGGCCTGCTGCAGATGACCGCGGCGAAACTCACGCCGCAATTCGAGCACATCCTCAAGTGGGCGGACGAGTACCGGCGCTTGGGAGTGTACGCGAACGCCGACACGCCCGAAGACGCCAAGAAGGCGCGCGACTTCGGCGCGGAAGGCATCGGCCTGTGCCGCACCGAGCACATGTTCATGGAGACCGAGCGGCTGCCCGTGGTCCAAGAGATGATCATGGCCGAGACGCCCGATTCGCGGCGCAAGTGCTTGGAGCAGCTGCTGCCGATGCAGCGCGAAGATTTCCGCGGCATCTTGCGCGCGATGAAGGGTCTGCCGGTGACGATCCGGCTGCTCGATCCGCCGCTGCACGAGTTTCTGCCGAGCCTCGAAGACCTGCTGGTCGAGGTGACCGAGCTGCGCGTCGGCAAGTCCGATCCGTCGGAGCTGTCGGCCAAAGAACGGCTGCTGCGCCGCGTGCGCGTGCTGCACGAAGAGAATCCGATGCTCGGCCTGCGCGTCTGCCGCCTCGGCATCGTGTTCCCCGAGATCTATCAGATGCAGGTGCGCGCGATCATGGAGGCGGCGACCGAGCTCAAGAAGGAGCGCGTCGACGTGCGCCCGCTCATCATGATCCCCGGCGTGGGCACGGTCACGGAGATGAAGGCGCTGCGCGATCTTGTGAGCGCCGAGGCCGAGCGCATCATCAAGGCGGCCGGCACGCGCGTCAACTATCAGATCGGCACGATGATCGAGATGCCGCGCGCCTGCATGGTCGCGCATCGCATCGCCGAACACGCGGAGTTCTTCTCGTTCGGCACCAACGATCTGACGCAGCTCGTGTTCGGCTATTCGCGCGACGACGCCGAGGGCTCGTTCATCCCGGTGTACTTGGAGAAGAAGATCCTGCGCGAGGATCCGTTCCAGGTCATCGATCAGGACGGCGTCGGCGAATTCATGCGCATGGCGATGGAGCGCGGCCACATCACGCGGCCCGAGATGAAGATCGGGATCTGCGGCGAGCATGGCGGGGATCCGGTGTCGGTGGAGTTCTGCCACACCCTCGGCCTCGATTATGTGTCGTGCTCGCCGTTCCGCGTGCCGGTGGCGCGCCTTGCGGCGGCGCAGTCGGTGCTCAAGGAGCGCGCGGCGGAAGCCGCCGGCTCCAAGAAAGTCGACCAGGACTAGGCCGTACCTGCCCGGCCAAGACTTTCCGGTGCGACCGCCCAACGTGATAGACGGCGCATGAGTACGACATTGTCCATCAGAGAAGAGCTCGAGGGTCGCGAGGCGGCGATGCTATCGCCATATGCCACGCTTGCCAAGGATTCCAAGGGCAGGCGCACGCCCGAGCCCCAGGACCCGATCCGCACCTGCTTCCAACGCGACCGCGACCGCATCATCCACAGCAAAGCCTTCCGGCGGCTGATGCACAAGACGCAAGTGTTCTTGTCGCCGCTGGGCGACCACTATCGCACGCGCATGACGCACTCACTGGAGGTCATGCAGCTCTCGCGCTCAATCGCTAGAGGCTTGAGCCTCAACGAAGATCTGGCCGAAGCGATCGCGCTCGGCCACGACCTCGGGCACTCGCCGTTCGGCCATGCCGGCGAAGACGCGCTCACGCAAGTGTGGTCGCAGTACGAGTCCGGCGCGCGCTTCATCCATTCGGAGCAGAGCCTGCGCGTGGTCGAGCTGCTCGAGCGCCGCGGCGACAAGGTCGGCCTCAACCTGACGCTCGAGGTGCTCGACGGCATCGCCAAGCACAGCAAGCATAAAGGCGCGCTGGCCGGCCATGCGGACATCCCCTCGACGCTCGAGGGCCAGATCGTGCGCTACGCCGACCGCTTGGCCTACATCAATCACGATATCGACGACGCGGTGCGCGCCGGCATCATCATCGAGCGCGATCTGCCTGCCAAGGCGATCACCGTGCTGGGTCACCGCGGGCCGATCCGCATCGCCACCGTCGTCGAGGACATGATCGCCGAGTGCCGCGGCAAGAACGAGATCCGCCTGTCCGAGCCAGTGCTCGAGGCGGTCGAGACGATAAAGGAGTTCATGTTCAAGCGCGTCTATTTCAACGACGACGCCAAACGAGAGGAACCCAAGGCGCAGCACGTGGTGAAGCAGCTGTTCGCGTACTACATCGATCATCCGGGCGAACTGCCCGAGATGTATCGGGAAGCGCCGCTGGCGAGCGATTCGCTGCCGCGGCGCGTCTGCGACTACGTGGCCGGCTTCACCGATCGTTTTGCGATCAAACAGTTCATCGCGCTCTTCCCCGATTCGGCGAGCTCGGCGCCGCGGGAATGGGACGTGTGACCCTCGTGAAGGTTTGCGATGCCGTTTGACGCCGGCGTCGTCGCCGAGATCCAAGCCAAAGTCGACCTGCTGGCGTACGTCAGCCAATACGTCACGCTCAAGCGGCAAGGACGCGAATATGTCGGCTTGTGCCCGTTCCACGCCGAACGCACGCCCTCGTTCTATCTCAACGCCGACAAGCAGGTGTGGCATTGTCACGGCTGCGATGCCGGCGGCGATCTGATCAAGTTCGTCGAGCGCTACGAGAACGTCGATTTCCCGACCGCGCTGCGTATGCTCGCCGCGCGCGCGGGCGTCGTGCTCGCCGAAACGCCGGGTGCGCAGCGCCGGCGCAGCGAGCGCGAAGCGATCTACGAAGCCAATGCGGCCGCGCAGCGCTACTTCGCCGACGCATTGCGCCGCGATCGCCGAGCGCTCGACTATCTGCACGGCCGCGGTGTGCTCGATGAGACTGCCGCGCTCTTCGGTCTTGGCTATGCGCCCGATGGTTGGGAAGGATTGGCCAAGGCGCTGGAGCGCTCGGGCGTCGATCTCCAGCTGGCCGAGCGCGCCGGGCTGCTGCGCGTGAAGACCGGCTACTATGATTTCTTCCGCAATCGCCTGATGCTGCCGATCTACAATCTCACCGGCGAAGTGATGGCCTTCGGCGGCCGCGCCATGGGCGATGAAACGCCGAAGTATCTCAACACGCCCAACACCGTTGCGTACACCAAAGGCGCGCACGTGTACGCGCTGCATCTCGCGCGCAGGGCGGCCGCAGCCGACGACACGCTCGTGGTGGTCGAGGGATATCTCGACGCGATCGCGCTCCACCAGGCGGGCTTCAAGAACGCGGTCGCCAGCCTCGGGACCGCATTCACGCCGGAACAGGCGCGCGAGCTGCGCCGCGTCGCCAGCCGTCTCTATCTATGTTTTGACGGCGACGCCGCCGGGCAGGCGGCCACGGCCCGCAGCATCGACATGTTAGTAGAAGAGGGGCTCGCGGTCAGCATCGTCGCGCTGCCGGCCGGCACCGATCCGGACGAGCTCATCATCGAGAAAGGCCCGGAAGCGTTCGCGCAGCTGCTCTCAAGCGCGCAGCGCTGGGTGGACTTCAAGATCGACCTGGCGTGCAAGCGCATCGCATCGAAGTTCACCAGCAAGAGCGACGTGGCGCGCGAGGCGATGGCCGTCATCGCGCACATCCGCGATCCGATCGAGCGCGACCAATACGTCAGGGCGATGGCGCGCCGCCTCGACGTCAGCGAAGCAGCCATGCGCCAGACGCGCGTGCCGGCACAAAATCCGCGCTTGCAGTCCGACGGCGCGCCGGTCCGGCGCGCGCCGGCCATCACGCAGCGGATCTCGACCGAGCGCGACGTGCTCGCGCTCATCCTCAGCCGCCCGGCGTTGCTGCCGTCGGCGCTCGAGCAGTTCAGCGCAGACGACTTCGAAGATGCCGAGCTGCGCTCGGTCTTCGAACGGCTCACCGCACATGCGCGCGATTTCGAAAACGGCCTCAATCCGCTCACCGTCTTCGCGGACGATCCGCTGGTCGCGGAGCTGACGCGCATGACGCTGGCGTCACCGCCCTTGCCGCACGAGGACGACGAGCGCAGGCTCGCGCTTATCGCGCAACGGTTTGAGCGCAGGCGACAGGAGCGGAGGCTTTCGTTCATCGACGCAGAAATTAACAGGCTCATCACATCGGACCGAGCCGTGCCGGAACCGTTGCGCGAGGAATACAACGCGCTGGCGGCGTCGTTGCGCGGACCGTCAGGCGATACACACGGAAAGGAGGGTTGACGAACACGCTATGAGTCCCGGCAAGAAGCCGAAGGTCAAGACTGCGCCGCCCTCCGCGCCGGTCGCCCCCGCAAGCGCGCCCACCAACGGTCAACCCCCCGCTGCTCCGACGATTCCGCGCGAAGCCGCCGTCAAAGCATTGGTCGCGCGCGGCAAAGCGCAGGGCTTCGTCACCTATGACGAAGTCGCGGCCATCTCCGCGGCGTACGACGAGGACGATCCGGAAAAGGGCAACGAGCTGGTCGAAGAGATCATGGGGCAGGGCATCGAGATCACCGAGATGCCCGACCTGGTCGCCATCGAGGAAGACGAACCGGCCGAGCCGGCCGAGGCCGCTGCCCCCGAGCCCGAAGTCGAAGCCGAGATCCCGGTTCCGGCGGGCATCGCGCTCGACGATCCCGTGCGCATGTATCTCAAGGAGATCGGCCGCGTGCCGCTGCTCGGGATGGCGCAAGAGCAGGATCTCGCCAAGAAGATCGAGCGCGCCGAGGAAGAGCGCGAACGCGCGCGCGTGACCGGCCAAGCCGCGGACATACAGATCCTCGAGACGGGCGATCTCGCCAAACGCGATCTCACCGAAGCGAATCTGCGCCTGGTCGTGAGCATCGCCAAGAAGTACGTCGGCCGCGGCATGCTGTTCCTGGATCTGATCCAGGAAGGCAATCTGGGCCTGATCCGCGCCGTCGAGAAATTCGACTACAAGAAGGGCTACAAGTTCTCCACGTACGCGACGTGGTGGATCCGCCAAGCCATCACACGCGCGCTAGCCGACCAAGCCCGCACGATTCGCATCCCGGTGCACATGGTCGAGACGATCAACCGGCTGGTGAAAATCTCGCGCCAGCTGCTGCAAGAGCTTGGCCGCGACCCGTCGGTCGAGGAGATCGCGCGCGAGATGGGGCTGACGTCCGACAAAGTGCGCGAGGTCATGAAGATCGCGCAAGAGCCGATCTCGCTCGAGACGCCGATCGGCGAAGAGGAAGACAGCCATCTGGGCGATTTTATCGAGGATCCGGACGCGGTCGCGCCCGCCGAGGCAGCGTCTGTGACCATGCTCAAGCAGAAGATGGGCGACGTCTTGCTCAACCTCACCGAGCGCGAACGCAAAGTGCTCGTGCTACGCTTCGGGTTGGAAGACGGCCATCAGCGTACGCTCGAAGAGGTCGGTCAAGAGTTCGGCGTGACGCGCGAGCGCATCCGCCAGATCGAGGCCAAAGCGCTGCGCAAACTGCGCCATCCTAGCCGCGGCAAAGCGCTCAAGGACTACTGGCAGACCGAATGACCGCGAAAGGCGCACCCGCGGTACGCGCCTAACCCCCGGCCCATGACCAAGCGGTTCGTTATCGCCGCAGGCGCTCTTCTGGCGTCTGCTTCGCTGCTGGCGGCATCGCCGTCGCCGACGCCGAGCTCGAGCGCATCGCCGCAACCGGCGGCGACGCGCGGCATGTCAGCGCCGACTCCGAGCCTGCCGGACAGTTCACCGTACGGTCAGATCGGCAAGCTCGAGCGCAACCGCAAGACGACGCCAAGCCAACTCGAACCGTTCCTCAAGTCCAGCGATCCGGCGGTCGTGGCGCGCGCCGCGCTCGCGATCGGACGGCTGCGCAACGTCGCCGGCGTACCGCTGCTGACGCCGTTGCTGTCGCCCTCACAACCTGAGAACGTGCGCGCGGCCGCGGCATTCGGCCTCGGCGTGATCGCGTCGGCAGATGCGCTGCCCGCGTTGCGCACGGCGGCGCTGCATGGTTCGCCGCTGGTCGCGGGCACGGCGGCCGATTCGCTCGGCCGCATCGGCGGCAGCAGCGCGGTCGAAACGCTTTCGGATCTTCTGTCCAGCGGCGACGCCTTCGTGCGCGGCAAGGCGGCGATCGGCTTGGGCGAATCGGGCTTCGCCGCCAAACCCCAGATCTCGCAGATGCTCAAGGCGACCACAGGCAAGCTGCTCGACAACTCGTTCAGCACCGAGCGCGACCCGGAGACGCGCTGGCGCATGGCGTGGGCCATCTACCGCAGTTACTTCGACACCAACCCGGGCTTGCTGCGCACGATGCTCGCCGATCAGCAAGAACTGGTGCGCATGTATGCGGTCAAAGCGATCGGGCGGCTCAAAGACAAGTCGTTCATCGTCGCGGTGCGGCTGCTGGCGAAAGATCCCTCGTGGCGCGTGCGCGTGGAAGTCTCCAACGTGCTCAGCGCGATGGGCGACAACACGTTCGTGGACACGCGCCCGCCGGCCGTTCCTCCAGACGATCAAGTCGAACCCAAGCCGCTGCCGTCCGGCGCACCGATCGGCGACCATCCGCAAGTGGCCATCGTCGCCAACAAAGGCGTGATCGTGGTCGAGCTGTTCCCCGATGCGGCGCCGTACCACGTCGACGCGTTCTTGCGCCTCGTCGACGCCGGCTTCTATAACAACTCGCTGCTCGATCGCGTGATCCCCAACTTCGTGATCCAGGGCGGCAATCCGGACGCCGGCAAGACGACGGGCAGCGGCGGCCCGGGCTTCAACGTGCCAGACGAGGTCAACCCGATCGAGCAGCTCACCGGCATGATCTCGCTCGGCCTTGACTATAAAGGTTCATCGCCGATCTTCGACTCGGGCGGCAGCCAATATTACATCACCGAGTCGCCGCAGCTGCATCTCGACGAGTACTTCACGACGTTCGGGCGCGTGGTCAAGGGCTTATCGGTGGTCTACGCGGTCACCAAACACGACCCCAACGACACTAGGATCCCGTCCGATATCGTCGCTCGCATGTATCGCTGCGAGCCGGTCACGCCGCAGACTCCTGACGTCGAGGAGATGCTGCGCACGGTCGAAGTCCGCTACAACCCGCGCTAGCCCTCTTGTGCACCGCGCACAACGAGAGCGCGGCATCCGGGACGAA